>JAQUCZ010000115.1 GCA_028685945.1 Sulfurimonadaceae bacterium
TCTTTTTACGCTTTCGCTGATAGAGGGTGGGTTTGTCTATCTTTTTATAGGGCTATTTTTTTATGGCATGGTTGAGAAAAAATACACTTTGGCACTCTCAAATATATTGTTTGTTATCCTCTCGGTCATGCTTTACGGATTCGATGTTCACGGCTCCCCGAAAGGGTATTTTCTCGATAGTATAGGGATATATTCGGCGATTTTTACCCCAATCGTTTTTGTTTACGTTTTTTATGTTTTATATCGCAGAGGACTTACCAAAGAGATCGACGTAGTGTGGTTTTTGGCATCGACTGCTATGGTGATCTCCTTGGTACTCTCGTTTAGACAAAAAATTGACGTGCAGCATTTTGCGCCTTATCTCGTACTTGCTCTGCCTCTTGCGGCACAAACGTTTGCCAACTCATATCGAGTCAGACTGCCGCAGTTTCGTAAAAAATATAAAGCGATCTTTGCCGCAGCGCTGCTGTTTTTGCTCATAAACAGCGGGGTCGTGTTTTTTAATAAGTACCTTTATTGGGTGTTGGAAAAACCGACCGACCATTTTGCGTACAAGATGCATATTGCCAAAGAGCTTGCGGATGCGCTTTCTGAGCGAGGGATTGATTGTGTGCAAACAAAAAAATCGATGGAATTGCGCTTGGAGTTTTACGGTATTTCAAAATGTAACGAATTTGTTTTGGAAGAAGTAGATAGAATTGAAGATAGCGCTCAAAGTGTAACAATTAGTTACATAAATAAGCCGATAAAATTTTATAGTGTTACAAAAGTAAACAATTTGACGATTCAATAGAGTTCATTTTTGTCGTAACCTCGATTAATTGTGCAATATGTGGTACCATTTTCCCAAACATTTACGATAGGGAGTTGCAATGGCTCAAAAAGCAATAAGAGAATTTGACGCAAAGTCGATTTTGGCTAAGCACTGGGATAAGTACTTTCCTGATTTTACTTATGCATACGAAACTGTTCTTGTTCAAAACGGATCGGAACTAAAAGAGGCTGCAAAAGATAAAAAATGGTTAAACGAGAAAGCATTGGTTGCTAAACCGGATATGTTATTCGGTAAAAGAGGAAAAAACGGCTTAGTTTTATTTAGAGATTCCAAACCGGGCGATGTATCTTTAGCTAAAGCTATCTCATGGATTGATGAAAAATCAAGTTCTGCGCAATCCGTTTATTTTTCGTTTGAAGGCGACACGCCGCACGGTGAGCCTAAGACGGACATGCTAACACACTTCGTAGTTGAGCCGTTTACGCCGCACACGCAAGAGGAAGAGTACTATATCTCTGCTACGTGTGTAGGGGATGATGATGTTCTTTATATGTCTGCCGAGGGGGGAATGGAAGTTGAAGAGAACTGGGACAAAGTTGTCGAAGTTAAATTCGCTATCACCGAAACGGAAGAGGAGATTGCAGCAAAAATCAAAGCAAACGTTCCAAAAGACGTAGCAGAAAAAGATAAAGAAGGGTTTGCAAAATTTGCAATCGGTTTTTTCAAAGCCTACAGAGAACTTAATTTTGCATACTTAGAGATTAACCCGTTCGTAATGCAAGGTAGCAGAATCGAGCTTTTAGATATGGTTGCAAAACTTGACGATACGGCAGGATTCTTAATGAGAGAGTTGTGGGGTGACGTAGAGTACCCGACATCGTTCGGTATGGAAGAAAAATCTCCGGAAGTTTTAGCTATCGAAGATGCAGACAGCAAATCGGGAGCTTCTTTAAAACTTACTATCTTAAAGCCGGATGCTAGAATCTGGACGATGGTTGCAGGCGGGGGTGCTTCGGTTGTGTATGCCGATACGATTGCCGATTTGGCGGGGATCGAAGATTTGGCTAATTACGGTGAATATTCGGGCGGTCCTACGACAAGCGAAACAAAATTCTACGCTGAAACTATCTTAGATCTTATGACAAGAAAAAAAGATGCCAAAGGGAGAGAAAAAATCCTTATCATCGGTGGAGCAATTGCAAACTTTACGGACGTTGCAAAAACATTCACGGGTATCATCCAAGCGTTTGAAAACTACGCGGACAAAATGAAAGAGGTCGGTATCAAAATCTATGTAAGACGCGGCGGACCGAACTATGAAAAAGGTCTTAAAGATATCAAAGAAGCGGCAGATAGACTTGGACTATGGATCGATGTTTATGGACCTGAAACTCACGTTACCGATATCGTGAGAATGGCAGTAGAGGCATAAGGAGAACAGATGACACAATTATTTACTAAAGATACACAAGCGATTTTTTGGAACAACAACAAGTCTGCTATCCAAAGAATGTTGGATTACGATTACACGATCAAAAGAACAAAACCTTCCGTGGCGGCTATCGTAGCGCCTACTGCGGGAAGCAAGTTCGATAAGTTCTTTTACGGTCCGGATGAGATAATGATCCCGTTATACAAAACGACTGCGGAAGCAAAAGCGCACCACGCTAATGCGGATGTTCTTTTGAACTTTGCATCATTTAGAACTGCGTATGACGTAACAATGGAAGCATTGGAACTTGGCGGTTTTAAAACGATCATGATTACGGCTGAGGGGATTCCTGAGAGACTTGCTCGCAAGATGAATGCAACGGCACATGCCAAAGATGTCGTAGTTATCGGACCTGCAACGGTAGGTGCTATCGCTCCGGGTGCATTTAAAATTGCAAACATCGGCGGAACGATCGAAAATATCGTTCAATCTAAATTGCACAGAGCAGGTTCATGCGGACTTGTTACGCGTTCCGGAGGGCTTTTTAACGAGCTTTCAAACATTATTGCCATCAATGCGGACGGTATTGCAGAGGGTGTAGCAATCGGCGGAGACAGATTCGTAGGTTCTGTATTTATCGATAATCTTTTACGTATGCAAGACAATCCTGAAGTAAAATATATGCTTCTTTTAGGGGAAGTGGGCGGTACCGAAGAGTACAAAGTGATTGAAGCGGTTAAATCGGGAAGAATCACAAAACCGATTATCGCGTGGTGTATCGGAACGATCGCTAAATACTATGACAGCGGCGTACAATTCGGTCACGCAGGTGCATCTGCCAATGCGGAAGCGGAAACTGCGGCTGCAAAAAATGAAGCTATGGCGGCAGTAGGTATCCATGTTCCAAGCTCATTCAATGATTTACCGAACAAAATTGCCGAAGTGTATAACGATCTTAAAGCAAAAGGTATTATCAAAGATATCGCCGAGCCTGATATGAACGTTTGCCCGAGTGTAAGAAAATCCAAAGAGTTCATTTGTACGATCTCCGACGATAGAGGCGATGAAGCAACTTACGCAGGCTTCCCTATCTCTTCACTTGCAACGCCTGATACAGGTAAAGGGATCGGTGACGTTATCTCCTTGTTGTGGTTTAAAAAACAATATCCGAAATGGGCTACCGACTTTATCGAGACGGTACTTAAAACAGTTGCAGACCACGGTCCTGCTGTTTCGGGTGCACACAATGCAAAAGTTACTGCACGTGCAGGGAAATCGGTTGTTGAATCGCTTGTAACGGGTCTTTTGACAATCGGTCCTAGATTCGGCGGAGCGATTGACGATGCGGCAAAATATTTCAAATATGCAGACGACAATAAAATGACTCCTGTAGATTTCTTGAACTATATGAAAAAAGAGGGGATTCCTATTCCGGGTATCGGACACAGAATCAAATCTTTGAAAAACCCCGACTTACGTGTAGAGGGACTTAAAAAATATGCAGCGGAGCACTTTCCTTCGACTCCGTTGCTTGATTATGCTTTAACGGTTGAGCAACTTACGACAAGTAAAAAAGAGAACCTTATTCTTAACGTCGACGGTACAATCGGTATCTTGATGGTAGATATGTGGAGAGCGCTAGGGTATACGGAAGAGGAGATTAACGAGTTTATCACTTCCGGAACGCTTAACGCATTCTTTATTGTCGGAAGAAGTATAGGATTTATCGGTCACGTACTTGATGAAAAACGCCTTGCTATGCCGATGTATCGCCATCCGATGAGCGATATTCTCTACGACGTTCAAGTAGCAGAAAAAATTTAAAAATAACATTTTTATGTTATACTAGCCTCATGGAGGCTAGTATGATGCGCAAATCGTTTACTCTTTTAGAACTAGTTTTTGTCGTTCTCGTAATCGGCATTCTCGCCAAAGTACTTCTCACAAAAAATCCTTCAGATCATCTGGATCGTGCCGCTTATCAAATAATATCTCATATTCGTTATACGCAACAATTAGCTTTAGTCCATGATTTTTACTCTCCTCAAGATCCCCATTGGTTTAAGAGAAGATGGAGAATATCTTTTAACAGCGGAGAGGGTACGAATGGTTATTGGGCATATACGGTGTGGGCAGATACTGCTGCTACGGCAAGCGGAAGTCCCGACCCGCAAGAGATTGCTCAAAATCCACAAAATCCTGCAAAAAAACTAACGGGAGGTTTTAACGGTAATCAGTTTATCCATGCAGGGGATCCAGAAGCTACGGAGGAATTGACAATCGGTGCATATTACGGCATTAAAGATATAAAGTTTTCAGCCGCATGCCGGACTGGGACGCACAGTAAAAGCATAGGATTCGATCATGTAGGAAGACCGCTAAGGGGTGCTATAGAAAATTACACGTCGCCGTACGATTCTGCCGTCGCTACCAATGTATTGATAGTTGCGCAATGCAGGATAACGCTTTGTAGTGTTTCCGATTGCAATACGGCAACACATGAAGAAAAGAAAACTATAGCCGTGGAGCCCGAAACAGGGTATGCGCATATAGTAGATTGAGTAATACCTCAGGAAAAACGAATAACCAAGAGAATAAATGAGCACCATGCCAACAGAAGTTCGAATAAGTAAAAGTTTGAAGAAGAATTTCTATAATTTAATGTAAGCACATTGGCATGTAGCGATAAAAAACTAAACATTTCAAAAAAAAGATGCAATATTTTTAGAAAAACACTTGACATTGGTTTAGTATTTGTCTATAATTCCCGTCCACAAACAAAGAGACCTTAAAAAGTCTTAGAGAGACTTCGAGT
>JAQUCZ010000116.1 GCA_028685945.1 Sulfurimonadaceae bacterium
CTTACAAAACTTGAAATACAATTCAACGGAATAACGTGGTCATTATATGTTTCACACTCTTATGAAACGATTAAATCACAAATATATCACATAATTTTATTACCAAATGAAACACTCGTGTTATCGGGCTGTAACAAATATAATGTATAGAAATAATTTATATAACTAGGGGTTTTTTATCGATTTTTACTCTTAAATTTATCAACTAGAAACAACTTTTAGAGTACAAAAAGCTAGAGTTCGATATATTCTCAAAAAATTATCACAAAAAATTATAACAAGGTATGTTTGATGACAGAAAACGCAATCGACACAGCTATAGAGTCCAAAGACGAAGCCGCCCTTCTTGAAGCCTTAGACGACAGAACCCTCGATATAAAACTCGTACAAAAAATCTACCTCCCTTTTCGAGACAACAAAGAGATCGTCGGACAAGTTGCCATGAATCTCAGTCTTAGGACTTCCGTGTACGACAGAGAAAAAGAGTACAGCGAAACCATGGTAGAGCTTTTGAGAGATTTGGCAGTAAATGAAGCCGATATGGGAGCCAGATGGGCGGTTGCAAAAAACCCGCACACTCCCGTGGACGTTCTTGGCAACCTTGCAAACGACGAAGTCAACCTTGTACGGGCACTCGTAGCGACCAATCCCGCTACATCCGCCGCCGTTTTAGAAAAATTTTTCGGTGACGAGAAGATCGTGCGCGACGGACTCTCGGGCAACCCCTCGACTCCCGTAAAAATTCTCAAAGTTTTGGCCGACGATGCGGACAAAATGGTCCGTATGCGCCTTGCGGAAAACCCCGCCGCACCTCTTGATATTCTCGGCAAACTAGCAAACGATACCGATCCCAACGTCGCTAAAGCCGCGCAGGCAAACATGGAGAAAAGAGGATGAGAAAAAAACACCATCACGTCAAAAGTAAATTCGTAGCTCTCGAGAACAACTTTTTAAACACCTTTTTTTCAGGTCTTTATATCTCCGCAAACGAGTTTAGAGCTATAGGCGAAAAAGTCGGTATCTCTATGGGCATGAACTCGCGCGAACTTCTTATCAAAGAGCTTTTAAACAAAAGCGATGCAAACGATACCCTTCAACAGGTCGTAACGCTCTTAAACTCCCTCATACAAGAGAGGATCGAAACCTACCACGCGCTGAGCAAAGACTACCCCGCATCGGCACATGCACTCTCGATGCTTGCCCACAAAGCTGCGGCGACGAAATCACTTCTGAGCAAAGAGACCCAAAGGAACCCTTATGAATAGCAACGAATTAAAACTTGCTCTTAATGAACTTCTTTATCCGGGTATTCAAAGAACACTCGGGGATCTCAAACTTATCGGCGAGGTCAAAGTGGCGAACAAACATGCCAAGATCGAATTGCTAACGGTGAGCGACGAATCCTACCTCAATGTAAAAAAACTGATCGAAGAGCACTTTAGTGCGCTGTTTGATACTCTCGATATCGTCAAAAAAAATCTTCAAGCCAAAAAAGATATGAACTACGGACATAGTGCCGCGCCAAACAACCGCGCACCCTATGCCAAAAACGTTATCGCCGTGACAAGCGGCAAGGGGGGCGTGGGCAAAAGTACGGTCAGCGTCAACCTTGCAATCGCCTTGGCGCAAAAAGGGTTTAAAGTGGGGATTCTCGATGCCGACGTTTACGGCCCCAATGTTCCAAGACTCACCAACACCGATCTGCAAAGACTCTCGTGGAACGATGCAAACAAGATCGTTCCTGCCGAGAACTTCGGCATTAAAATCATGAGTGTCGCCCTTACGACGCCCACTATGGATACGCCCCTTGTTTGGAGAAGCTCCGTAGCGGTAAATGCGCTGATCCAATTTTTAGAAGACGTGGCATGGGGGGAGCTTGACTTTCTCGTGATCGACATGCCTCCGGGAACGGGGGATGTGCAGCTAACCATCGCCCAAGAGCTTCCTATCAGCGCTGCCGTTTTGGTTACGACACCCCAAATCGTAGCCACCGACGACGTCAGCCGAGCCGTAATGATGTTTAAAGATATCGGCGTAAAAATGGCGGGGATCGTGGAAAATATGAGCTATTTTATAGCCCCCGACACAAAAACCCGCTACGATATCTTCGGTACGGGAGGCGGTGAGAAGATCGCACAAAAATACGGCGTACCGTTTTTAGGTGCCATTCCGCTCGATATGCAAGTAAGGGAGGGCTCCGACAAAGGAGAACCTCCCGTTGCACTCGGAACAGAGGAGCAAAAAAAATTCTACCGAGAGATCGTAGAAAATATCCTCAAAAACGCAACCTTCAACCTTTAAATCTCTTGGCATGCGGTGTTAGCCGCATGCCAAGCAACATTCTTTATTCTTTTCCATTAAAAAACAATCTGCTACAATAACCTACAAATAACAAAGAAGAGGTCTTATTATGCGTTTTTTTGTTTCTATGTTTTTATTTTTCCTCCATTTGCATGCAGGTACCGTGGTTGAGAAGGTTTCTATAGAAGCCAAAGAGACCCAAAAAGGGGTGGAGGTTTTTTTTGGATTTCATACCCGCTACGATAGCTCCGAACAAAACGACTCCATCAAAAACTACGGAAAGAGCGAAAGTTTTTGCACCCTTGTCGATTACACCGACAACAAGATACTTGCAAGCGCATCGATAAAAACGCGTTCTCTTTATTCCAACTATTTTGACAAACCGCTTTTGCTTCCGCTTAGCACAAAGCAGAAACAGCAACTCAAAGGGGTAAAAGTTGCCTGCACCACACAGCTAGGCTCAAAACAATTTTTCAGTTTCTACAAATTGCCGATCCTAAAGAGCCAAATACAGCCGCTACAAAAAAAAGAGGAAAAAATCGAACCTAGCGCTAAAAAAGAGAATCCCTCCAAGCAAAATACAACGCAGAAAAAAGCTTCTACAAATACTCCTAAAAAAATCACGTCTGCCATCACTTTAGGAAAACTAAAAATTCTAAACGTTACAAAAATTTCCCACCGCAACAACAATCCCAACGAATTCCTTATCGAAGGTTCAAACGGTAATTATGTTCTAAAAAAAGAGGATCTCAAAAAGGCCGTCTTTCATAATATTTCTAAAAAAAGTTTGCAAAAATTGGAAAAAAAAGCGGGAATCAAATTGAAAGTTTCAAATAAACAAGGCGCTAAAGAGATACGTATCTCCCTTTAGGAGTAGTTGCGAACCGAGTGAGGCTAGAGCCTCACCTTCGATAAAGCAAAAGGCAAAGGTTATTTGTAATAGTTGCGAACCCCTTGCATCGTCGCACCCATATTAAGCAGCACCATATCGGCAACAACCAAAGCCGCCATCGCTTCACAAACGATCGTTCCGCGGATCGCTACGCAGGGGTCGTGTCTCCCTTTGAGCGAGAAATCTACCTCTTCGTTGGTCGTCGTAACCGTATGTTGCTCTTTAAAAATAGAAGGTGTAGGTTTGAAATAGACGTTCATAACAATCTCTTCACCGTTGCCGATACCGCCTAAAATCCCCCCTGCATGGTTGGTTTCAAACCCTTTTGCGCGGATCTCGTCGTTGTTTTGAGAACCTAAAACTCTCGCGCTGAGTATCCCGTCGCCGATCTCTACCGCTTTGACGGCGTTGATCCCCATCATCGCATCTGCCAAAACGGCATCGAGTTTATAATACAGAGGCTGCCCGAGCCCTGCGGGGGCGTTGCGAACCACTACGCGCGCTACCCCTCCCACCGAGTCGTGTTTGTTTTTCGCTTCTAAAACCACCTCTTTTTGCGCCTCTTCTTGATTAGGGTCGAGTGCGTAGATGATACTTTTCTTGGCATGTGCATAGTCAAAAGTCTCCCCCGCAATGCCGCCGATCTCGCAAATGCCGCTCTCTACGCACATGCCAAGCTCTTGGAGCATCAGTTTGGCAATCGCTCCCGCCGCTACGCGTGCCGCCGTTTCTCTCGCACTGCTGCGTCCGCCGCCGCGATAATCGCGGATACCGTATTTATGGAAGTAGGTAAAATCGGCATGTCCCGGACGAAATACGTCTTTGATGTTGGAGTAATCTTTCGATTTTTGGTCGGTGTTGTAGATCACCATCGCAATCGGCGTACCCGTTGCCTTTCCCTCAAAAACGCCGCTTAAAATCTCTACCTTGTCTTCCTCTTTGCGCGCCGTTTCAAACTCGCTTTTTCCGGGTTTTCTACGGTCAAGTTCGCTTTGAATAAACGCTTCGTCTATCTCCAAACCCGCAGGCACTCCGTCTAAGATACACCCGATGGCGACGCCGTGCGATTCTCCGAAGGTGCTAAAACGTAATCTTTGTCCAAAACTGTTCACTGTTTTTCCTACTTGTTGTTTTTAAGTTTCTCGATGGCAAGCTTTGCCGCTTCTTGTTGGGCAATTTTTTTGCTTTTGCCGATCGCACGCGCGTACTCTTTATCTTCGATCATCACCGCAAGTTCGAACTCTTTTTTATGATCCGGACCGCGACTTGAGATCACTTTATATTCGGGAGTGATCCCGAATCGTGCCTGTGTTAGCTCTTGCAATGTTGTTTTAAAATCCCTAAAAAGAGAATCGAGCGAAATCTCTTTGTGGTTTTTTTCGATAAGATCGATTGCAATCTCTTTGACTTTTTCCAGCCCCGCTTCAAGGTAGATCGCTCCCATCACTGCCTCGAAAGCATTGGAGAGCAAAGAGGGTTTCTCACGCCCGCCGTTGTTCTCTTCGGCATTGGAGATATGGATATAATCCCCCAAATGCAAAGATTCCGCCAGCTTGCAAAATCCCCCTTCATTCACCAGCGAAGCACGGATTTTCGAGAGTTTCCCCTCGTCCGATTTTCTAAATTTATGGAAAAGATACTCCCCCACCACCAAATCTAAAACCGCATCGCCCAAAAACTCCAAGCGCTCATTATCGTAGGACTGCTTATAACTTTTATGCGTCAGTGCTTCGATAAGGAGCTTTTTGTTTTCAAAAACATACCCTAAACTCTTCTCTAAACTTT
>JAQUCZ010000117.1 GCA_028685945.1 Sulfurimonadaceae bacterium
ACATGAAGTGGATCGGCAATGAAATCTTGGCATGCGGCAACGACTACAATTACGACCGCGACGCTATGATGCTTTATAAACGCGAATCGGTATTCGAACTGGTTCAGGCACTTAAAAACGCCGTAGCTAAAACACAACCCCTCTACCCCCAAACGCCCCTTGGGGAACGGCTAAGAACCGACGATGCCTACCTCATGGAATACCTCTCGCAAATCTTAAAAGATTCGGGCAATAACAAAGAGATAACTGCTTTTGGGATGCAACGAAAATGGGGGGATAAAAACCTCGATAAAGAGCAGATCGACGCGCTGACGATGTTTTTGTTTGAGGAGTCTTACAAAGAGTACGAACTTATTTTAGTCTATGCGTATATGCAAGCGCGCACCGATATTGCACTTCATTACAACGTATTTGAAGACCTTGTAGCCGAATCGCATTTTCATCTTAAATCGTTCGGTAACATGATGGCAAAAATGGGGATTTTGGCACTTCCAAGAGAGTTGCACGAACTCACGTACCATATAAAAGATCTCAATCAATTCGTGCACGACGGCATCGCCGAAGAGGAAGCGGCTAAAGAGATGTGCCGCGAACTGAGCAGTGCCGTAAAAGACGAGGAGCTTTCAAAGTTTTTCGACTTTATCAACTTCCAAGAAAGCTACCATATAGAGCTTATGAAAAAGCTCCTCTAACCTTCTTACATGCCAAGCGGTGCCCCTGCTTGGCATCTTCTTATACCGCTCATAAAATCGTAATATTTATCGACGTAGGACATCCGAACATGGTGGTCTGTTTTATGCACGACGCCGCTGTTGACGTTGCGATTATCGTGGGTAAGACAAAAATAGCATCTCTCCACTTGCGCTTGATGCTCCTCTAGCGGCAAAGAGCAAATATGATTTCGGACGGTTTTACATTCATGGTTAGAGTTACACATGATACACCCCTTTTTGGCTTTAAACGTTGTAGACGAATAAAAAAAACTTTTTTACGTTAACGCACTTTACTTAAGAGGAAGTTTAATTATTTTTGCTAATTAATGTTTTTTTGAGATAAAAATGAGATATTTTGTGATCTACACCCCTTATTTGCGGGATGCAGGAGCTAAGAGAGAAGACGATAACGTTTTTGAATTTTATGGGCGATGATCCCCAAAGCGATTCCGATCCCATCGGCGACAATATCTGCAAAAGAGGCGTAACGCCCCTCTATAAAATGTTGCACTACTTCAATCTGAACGGCAAAAATAAAAAGCAAAAGGGTGTTTTTTAGTATTGAAAACTTAGCATAGGCGTTTGCAAGCAAAAGATAGAGCACAAAAAAAGCGACAAAATGGTTCGATTTATCCCACATATTCTCAACAATTGCTATGCTTTGCGTCGTCGTAGCCAAATATTCGATTGAGGCAAGTGCGCTAAAGAGTCCCAAACGAAACCAAAACGGAGTGAAAAGTTTTTTAAGCACCGAGCACCTCGTTGATGGGGTCGCACACTTGTTTATCCCATAAAAGCTCTTTATGGGAAAGATTTTCAAGCTCTTTGTAGAGCGCTAAGTTTTTTACGTACGATTTGAGATTTTGGGAGTTTTGAATAAAAGTGATCTCATCGTGCTTGCTTACAAAAAGGTAGGTGGGCGCGTCGATGTGCTGCACATATTTCGTGTTATCAAACTTATAGCGCAAAAACCATCGAAAATTGATCGCATAACGGCTTTTTGCAAGATTGCCTATCGAATCGAACGAGCCTATTAAAAACACCCCCTTGACTGTCATTTTACTGGCTATATACGCACTTACCACCGAACCGATAGAAAATCCCAAAAGATAAAAATCTCCGTAATGTTTTTGTACAAGCTGCGCAATTTTTAACCCGTCTGATAAAACGTTTTTTTCACTTACGATCCCTTCGCTGCGCCCGTAGGAGCGGTAGTTAAAGGTGATGATTCTGGCATGCGGATAGGTTTGGCTTAGGCGTTTGATAAGCCCGACGCTATCGTGGCTTCTGCCGCCGAAAAACAAAAGCGTGGCATGTGGCGCACTGTGGTTATATACGATCCCCTCAAGCTCTTTGCCGTCGTCGGTTTTGATGCTTAGATATTCAAAACGCTCATCCAATATCTCCTCGCGGTAATAGGTCGGCGTAAACACCATAAAATGCTGCCATTGGTAAAAAGCAAACAATAAAATAACAAATGTCAGAGCGATAAAAACGACGTAAATCAGCAAACTAAGCACCTTCTTTCAAATTTTCTTGAACCGAATTATAGTACAATCACGCAATCATTTAAGGAACCCCATTATGCAATCATTCGGAAAATTCGCAACAAATTTCGGTCACGAATACCTCGTAGAACACTACGTCTACACCCCGCTCGAGGAGGAGAAAATCTCTCCAAAAGAGCTTGAAGCACTTTTAAAAAACAGACGTAAAACAATCGCGGGCACCCTCTTTTTATACAACCCCGTACAAGCTCCCCTTGGGTACAACACCGAAAGCGCACTTAGCGCGCAAGGGTACGAGATAGAGGACGGTTTCGTCGAACTCGCCGAGAACCCTCTCTTTTATCTTCTTGCTTCGGCACTCAAACATACCTACAAAGGCAAACTTATCGAGATCAAGTACCTTTTTAACTACAACCGTCCAAACATCGAACCGACCCCTATTTTAGAGGAGTTTGAAGCGGATATAGAGAAGCTCCCGACAAATCTTCTTACCCGCTACGACCGCCACATGAACTACCAAGACACCCCGAATATCCGTCTTAACGGCAAGTTCGTCTTTTTTGCGTGCGGACACAAACACGACCGCCACCATAAAAACATCATCGCCTATGCCAGAGGACTAAGCGCGCAAGCCCAAAAACTCGGCAAAGAGGTGGTTTTTATGTACGACAACAACTGCGACGAAACCGAAGCAAAAGAGAGTGCGTACTTTTTGGCGCCTTTAGCAACGGGAAAATTCAAAGATATCCGCGCAAACGCTTTTAAAGAGGCGTTTAAAACCAACCCTCCGACGATTCAAAAGATACTCTAACTACTTTCTTCGCCGTGCCCAGCGTGCGAAAAAGCGTGCAGGAACCAAACGCGGCGGAATCTCTTTTTCACTTACGATATATTCCGAGAGCATCTTCGCCAAATAGGGCGCGAGGACAAACCCGTAGCCGCCGTTTCCGTTGATCATGGTCAGATTCGGGTAGTAGCTAAAAAGCTCGTAATCGGGATTTTTCGTATCAAACCGCTGCGCTTTTGCCGCCAAAGTCTCCTCTGCCATCACCACGCGCCCAACCAACGGCATGTAATCGCTCGAACCCGAACGCAGCCCCGTGTAATCTTTGAGCACTGCTACATTCTCTAATTGCATCGTACGGGAGGCTTTCTCTAAAAGCTCCTCCCTGCCCGCTTGTATGTCGTAGGGCTCTTTGTTTTTTTGGGGATGGTAGTGCACGTTGTGGGTTGCACCTATCGCCAAAGTACCCTCTAAACTCGGAGCGATCGAGACAAACTGATGGAGCGAAAAGTCGTTTGGCGTCGTCGTGGCAACGTCGATACGGTGCCCCCAAATGCCGCGAATGGGATTATACGGCTCACGCAAAAGCGGCTCGTACGCCCCCGTGGCAAGCACAACCTCTTTTGCCGCGTAGGTTTCGTTGATGATCCACATCCCATCATCGTACACCAGACTACGCACCTCAAGCCTAACTATTTGCGCATTTTTGCACAAAGCACGGCACATCCCCTGTGCATCAGCTACGCCTGCTTCTATACAAACGCTCTCTTGGGTCTTGGCATGTGGGGTGAGGCGTGCTAAAAGCTCTTTTGGCGGGGTGCAAAGCACAAGCGGCGTATCTTGCTTGTAAGCGCGGATATTACCTGCTTCCTCCTCGTCTTTGGCAATATGCAAAAGGGGGGCTTTGCGTAAAAAACGGGAAAAATTTTCGGTATAAAATGCAAGGGAATACACAAACGCATCGTTTAGAAGTTCGCGCAGTTCCCCCTCTTTGGAAAATTTCGGAGAAATAAACGCGCCCGCCGCACCGCTGCCGCCGCCTGCGATTCCCTCCATATCGAAAATCGCAACCCTTTTGCCTTTTTGGGTAAGTTCATGGGCAACGCAAGCGCCGTTGATCCCCGCGCCGATGATCGCTACATCGAACAAGGGGGATGCCTAAACTGTTTAGGGTAGATAAACGAAATAAGACGGGCATTTAGTGGGTTGATATCGCTCCATTTTTTACATGCAAAGTCGATCTCAACGATCCCGCAAGTGACGATATTTTCGTTAAACTCCAAAAAATGTGCGGCAAGGTCGTTGAGCGAGGGGTTGTGCCCTACCAAAAAAACAGTGTTGTATTTTTTATGCAGCGAGGTTAAAAGTGCCAAAAGGGTTTTGGCGTCCGCTTCGTAGATGCTCGGCTCAAACATGATCGCTTTTTCAAACCCCAGTTCGGCGGCGATCGCCAAAGCGGTTTTGCGTGCGCGTTTGGCAGGGCTAGAGAGTATTATGTCGGGGTGTATCCCCTTCTCTTTGAGCACTTTGCCCATAAAAGGAGCATCGTTCTTTCCCCGTTTGCTCAAAGGTCGATCAAAATCCGAGAGATGCTCCTCGTCCCAAGAAGATTTGGCATGTCGTATGATGCAAAGCTTTTTCATATTTTTTAGTATTAAATACTTACCTCTTTGATATCGGCGATTTTCAAGATGCTTCTATAGATATACGCCACGAGAGTCTTTCTGTTTGTACGCACCGCCACGTCTTCGGCATTGACCATCACGTCGTCGAAGAAGCGATCAAGCTGCGGTTTAAGCCCCAAAAGCGCATCGAGTTCCTCTTCGTACGAAACATACGAAGCCACGCTCACTCGGTTGTATGCCGAGAAAAGGGCACTCTCCGCATCCGCTTCAAAGAGGGTTTCGTTCACCGCGCCGAGGGTTGAGAGATCGATATCTTTGGTGATGTTTGCCACACGCTTAAATGTTG
>JAQUCZ010000118.1 GCA_028685945.1 Sulfurimonadaceae bacterium
CGTTGTTCCCCGTGGCATGTGTGAGTATCTGCTCTATATTCTCCCCCGCCATCGTCGTTGCTTTGACGTCTTGCACTTTAAGGTTTTTAAGTTTTTGCATAATCTCCGCCGTTGCGGGTGCGTCGATACGCGCATAAAGCGGTGCACCGAATTTTGCGGTGAGCTCTTGGTAATGCTCTCCCGCATCTTTTCCCGTTTTTGCCAAAATCTCCGCCGATAGCAGCGTCATAATCATCCCGTCTTTGTCGGTGCTCCAAACACGCCCGTCTTTGCGTAAAAAACTAGCACCCGCGCTCTCTTCGCCGCCGAAAAAGAGCGTACCGTTATAAAGCCCGTCCACAAACCACTTAAACCCTACGGGAACCTCAACCACTTTTTTATCCAACGATGCCGCTACGCGGTCGATCATCGAACTGCTCACAAGCGTTTTGCCGATCCCCAAATCGTCTCTCCACTCGGGTCTGTTTTGCGCAAGGTAGTTGATGGCAACCGCCAAATAATGGTTGGGATTCATCAACCCAACACTTTTGGTCACAATCCCGTGGCGATCGAAATCGGTATCGTTTCCAAAGGCGATATCAAAATCCTCTTTAAGCGCCACTAGCCCCGCCATAGCGTAGGGGGAGGAGCAATCCATACGGATTTTTCCGTCTTTGTCGCAGTGCATAAACGAAAAGGTAAAATCGGGATGGTCGTTAAAAACCTCCATGTTCAGGTTATAGCGCTCTTTGATGGCACGGTAGTATGCCATTCCCGAACCCCCCATCGCATCTGCACCGATACGAATCTTCGATGCGGCAATCGCCTCCATATCTAGTACGTTTTGTAAGTCCTCCACATAAGGCGTTACATAGTCGTACTCTTTGATACAGCCGCTCTTATACGCCTCCTCGATAGAGAGCTTTTCTACCTCGGCAAGGTTGTTTTGCAAAATCTCGTTGGCTCTTTTTTCAATCACGCTTGTCACGTCGGTGTCGGCAGGTCCTCCGTGGGGCGGGTTGTACTTAAACCCTCCGTCGCTCGGCGGGTTGTGCGAGGGGGTTATAACGATCCCGTCGCACTTGTTAGCGGCGTTAGTGTTATGCGTGAGTATGGCATGTGAGATCACGGGCGTAGGGGTAAAACCGCCCTCTTTTGCCACCGCAACGCTCACGCCGTTAGCCGCTAACACTTGCAATGCCGTTATCTGCGCGGGGTAAGAGAGCGCGTGGGTATCTATACCCAAAAAGAGGGTTCCGTTTATGCCGTTTTGTTTGCGGTATTCGCACACCGCCTGCGTCACTGCCAAGATATGGTTTTCGTTAAAACTCGTAAGCAGCGAAGAACCCCTATGTCCAGACGTTCCGAAGCTCACTTTTTGTGCATTGTTTGAAGCGTCGGGCTTTTTGGTGTAATAACTCGAGATAAGCTCGGGAATGTTTGTCAAAATCTCTTTGGGTGCAAGTTTGCCGGCATTTGGATGTGTACTCATAAAACTCCTTGTGTGTGGAAAAAAATATTTTATTTATACCTCGATGATACACGTTCAGAGTTGAATAAAGGCTAAAAGAGTGAGATTTTAGTGGGATTTTCACATGCCAAGAGTATAGCATGCGGGTAGTAAGAGATTAGATTTCGGTCACGAACACTTTTTTCACCGCACCTTTAAACGTGATAGTGCGCTCGTTTTTTCCCAAATAGAGGGTTTCGCCACTTTTTGGGTACACCTCGATGGCATCGCCCACAAGCCCTTCTTGGTTGGCGCGGTAAAAACATGCCGCCATCCCCGTGCCGCATGCCAAGGTCTCATCCTCTACGCCGCGCTCGTAGGTGCGCACGATCAGCGCATCACCGTCGATATAGGCGATATTCACGTTTGCGTTGTATTTTTGGCGGAGTGCTCTTGCTTCTTGGATGTCGAACTCTTTGATGTTGTCGGTAAAATGCACCAGATGGGGCACGCCCGTGTCAAGCTTCCACCACGATTTGCCGTTTTCTACGATCGTTTTATCCAAGATTTTCGGCGGCGTGAGTTCGCTTAAAACCATCTCCCCCTCCACCTCGGCGCTAATCACTCCCGCCAAAGTCAAAAAACGCATCTTTGCGGGGGCGAGGTTGTTGGCATGTGCGTAGTGTGCCGCCGCGCGGCTGCCGTTGCCGCACATCTCCGCTTCGCTTCCGTCGGAGTTGTAAAACTGCCATTCGAAATCGTATTCGCCGTGCGGCACGATGACGATCAGCCCGTCCGCTCCTACGCCGTTTTGTCTATGGCAAAGCTCTCTTGCCTTCTCGCTAAAGTCTTGTTTTTTAAATGTATGAAAAATGACGAAATCGTTCCCGCTTGCACAATATTTTGCCACCTGCATTGCTCTCTCCTAAAGATATTTTGCTTTGATTGTTTCTACGAAATTTTCACATTCGCGCTGCAAATGTTTTAAATCTTTCGAGTTGTCGATCACCCACGTCGCACGCTTTTTTTTCTCTTCGATATCCATCTGCGATTCGATACGGCGCAGCGACTCCTCGCGCGAATAGCCGTTACGTTTCATAAATCGCTCAAGCTGGATCTCTTTTGGGGTATAAACCACGACGCTCTCTTTGATAGGGTAAGAGCCCCTCTCAAAAAATAACGGGATGTCGATAAGATAGGGAAATTTGAACTTATCCTGCGCCTCGGAGCGTTTTTCTATCTCCGCTTTGATTTTTGGATGCAAAAAATCCTCCAAAATCTTCTTGGCATGTGGGTCTGAAAAGATCAACATGCCAAGCTTTTTGCGATCGACTTTTTGCGCGCTTAGATACTCCTCCCCGAACGTTTCACGCACCCATTCGCTTGATGCGTCGAGAATCTCGTGGGAGATCGTATCGGCGTCGATGATGCGCATACCGTTAAGCCCCATCAAAGAAGCGACGGTGCTTTTTCCCGTCGCTATACCGCCCGTGAGTGCTATTGCATACTCGTATGCCATCAGTTTTTGGTGATTCCGAGATATTCTTTTCTAATGTAGTTCCCCATTGCAAAAGCCGCGGGGTGGATGTCACAGTTATAATAGCTTAGATTATCCAGCATATCGGCGCGGTGCAAAATCAGATCCGCCGTCGGATGGTACGCTTTGGAAGTCAAAAGCGCCGTTGCACCGTTGCCTAAATTGTAAGGCATTATGATCTTAAAGTAGTTCCCCATTACCTGCATGAGGTTTTTGTTCTCCTCGACCTTATCGAGTGAGGGGTGTGTCGTAACAACCAGCCCTTCCTCTTTTAAAACACGGTTAATGTGCGCCGCGACCGCCGCATCGCACCCCATCTCGTTTATCACGACATCCGCACTTTTATCTGCCACGTTGCGCAGTGCATCGAGTGAGCAACCGATAACGCTCACGCTCATATCTTGATGTTTTTGCACCTCTGCTGCCATCGCATCTGCATTGTCGCTGATGAGCAAAATATTTTTCGGGTCTTTGTGCGTACAAAGCGGTACATGCACCATCATCTCTGGGTAAATAAACGGTTTCATCGTAAAAAAATCCTCATTTTTAATTGGGAGGGATTTTAGCATATTTGGTTTAAATAGTTTTAAAAACCTTAAACGTTACATATATTTAAGGGTTACTTGATAATTAGATTGTAACTTAACTTATTATTGATATAATTTCACGAAATATTTCCAGATAAAAAGGTACATGCCATGAACTACAATAAAATCAGATCGTTCTGCCGCGTTTTTCGTATCGTCTTAGGTTTAGCGCTTATTTTAGCGGGTGTTATTCAGCTTGGAGCTACTCCCTACGCACCTTGGTTTTTCTTAGGGTTTATCCCCCTCATCGCGGGAATCGTAAACTTTTGTCCCCTTTGCATGATTACCAAAAAATGTGACATGCCAAGCAAAAAATAATCCCCCGAACCCTCTTGCTTAAACAAGAGGGTTTAACTCTTCTCTCAACTATCATTCGCTACAATTTTACACTTTTTTTACGGAGCCAAAAATGAGCCAAATCAGCTACAAAGACGCAGGTGTCGATATAGACGCAGGGAACAGTTTTGTTGAAAATATCAAACCTTTAGTAAAATCTACCGCCATCCCCGGAGTGATCGGCGGCATCGGTTCGTTCGCAGGTGCATTTGAGCTCCCAAAAGGTTTTAGGGAGCCTGTAATGCTCGCTGCAACCGACGGCGTAGGGACAAAACTCAAACTCGCTATCGACTCGGGAATCCACCACACCGTGGGGATCGACCTTGTAGCAATGTGCGTAAACGACCTTCTTTGTAATTTCGGAACACCTTCGTTTTTCCTCGACTACTATGCAACGGGCAAACTCGACGTCAAAGCCGCTACCAACGTAGTCGCAGGGATCGCCGAGGGGTGCCGCCAAGCAGAATGTGCTCTTATAGGCGGCGAGACTGCCGAAATGCCCGGCATGTACCATGCAAACGATTACGATTTGGCGGGGTTTGCCGTAGGTGTGGCAGAAAAGTCGGAGATGGATCGCGTCTCGATGGTGCAAGCAGGCTACAAACTTATCGCCCTTCCGAGTTCGGGGCTTCACTCCAACGGTTTCTCCTTGGCTAGAAAAGTGTTGTTTGAGAAAATGGGAAAAAAATTTGAAGACGAATTTAACGGCAAGCCGCTTATCGAAACCCTTTTAGAACCGACGCGTATCTATGTAAAAACCTTTAAAGCGCTTAAAGATAAGATCGTGGCACTCGCGCACATTACGGGCGGCGGCATCGTAGAGAACCTTCCGCGCGTACTCCCTGAAAACCTCAAAGCCGAGATCAAAAAAGACGCTATCCGCGTTTTACCTATCTTTGAACTTATGAGCGAGCATGTTGCCGAAGCGGAGATGTTTAGAGCATTTAACATGGGCGTGGGGATGATTTTAGTCGTAAAACCCGAAGATGTCGATGCGGTTCTTGCACACGAAAAAGATGCCTACCTAATCGGTGAGATCGTCGAGGGAAAAAAAGAAGCTATTCTCATTTAAACC
>JAQUCZ010000119.1:0-2797 GCA_028685945.1 Sulfurimonadaceae bacterium
GGTAGGTAAAATCGCCGCGATGCGCTTTTTTGATCCCCTCTTGCAGGTTGGAGAAGAGTTGCGTGTAAGGGGTGATATAGTAGTTGATCAAAAAGAGCACGACGATAAGGAACAGAATATTGATTCCCAAAATTTTAATGATGGTGAGCATCCCGATATTGCGCATACCGCTGATATCAAACTCCATACTGATGGCACCGAGCGTATCGCCCCGTTTTACGTTGTGGCAGCTGATACAGTTGGGGGTGCCCGTCGTGGTTGCAACATAAGGGATAGTAACGCGAAGTACGATCTCGTCTGTTTTTTCGACGATGGTTTGGATCATCTCTCCGCTATCGAGCACTTTTTGATCGATCGCATCGCGTACCGTTTCGTCGTTAAACCCTTCGCCGTATTGTTGGATAACGTTTTGGCTGCGGATAAGCCAGAGCGATTTAACGTCGTCGTGCTGGGAGATTTGATCGAGGAAATATTGGCGCTGATCCATCGTGCCGTTGACCATATGGGCGGTGAGCCCGTCTTTGACGATGTTGGCGGTAAGTTTTGACTTGTCGACGGCGCTTTTGATGCTGTACTCTCTAAAGTTGAGAGAGATATTAATAATGGTGGCGGTTGTGAGCCCCAAAAGCATAATGGTAACGATTAAAAGCAGTTTTTGTTTTGTTTTCATTGATGTCCGTCAACTTGAAAATATTGAAGTAATCATGGTAGCTAATGAAAAATTAAACCATTATGAAAAAGGCAAAAAATCACTCTACCGTGACACTTTTTGCCAAGTTTCTTGGCATGTCGACATCATTACCTAATCTTATAGATATCTCTAAAGCCAAAAGTTGTAATACAACCATCATTTCAAAAAATTCGAGCATATAATCTTTGCACACGCCGATGGGGATAAAATCGTCCGCTTTGTCGAACGCGACGGCACTGACGGCACAAATAGTGGAATCTCTGGCACTTAGCTCTTCAACGTTGCTTTTTGCCTTTTCGTAAAGCATGTGCTGCGGTAAAAGGGCGATCGTAAAGAGCTCGGGGTCTGCCAAGGCAATAGGACCGTGCTTCATCTCCCCCGAAGGGTATCCCTCGGCGTGGAGGTAGCTGATCTCTTTGAGTTTGAGTGCACCCTCGAGTGCGAGCGGATAAAACACGTCGCGCCCGATAAAGAAAAAGCCGTGCCCGTGAAGGTAGCGCTTAGAGAGGCGTTTGAGCTGCTCGTGGGTGGCATCGTCCACTTTTACCGTTGCGGGAACCTCGCGTAAAAGGGTGATTTGGCGCTCTATCTCCTCTTTGGGAAGAGATTTTCTTTCTCCTGCCACATAGAGGCTAAGCATCCAAAACACCGCGACTTGCGTTGCAAACGCTTTGGTGGAAGCGACCCCTTTTTCGATCCCCGCCCGCGTGAGGATGGCGGCATCTGCAAGTCGCACCATCGAAGAGTTGTCGACGTTGCAGATAACGAGGGTTTTAAGCCCCGCTTCTTTTGCCATTTTAAGGGTTTCTAGCGTATCTGCCGTTTCGCCGCTTTGGGAGATAACGACAAAAAGGGTGTCTTTGCTCATAATAGGTTCGCGGTAGCGAAATTCGCTGGCGATCTCTACCGAGGTTTTGATCTTGGCATGTCGCTCAAAAAGGTACGAAGCGGTGAGGGCAGCGTGGTAGGAGGTACCGCAGGCACAAAGTTTGATCTCTTGCACCCCTTCAAAAAGATCGTGCGGCAATTCGTCGAAGCGAATCTCTTTGTCGCTGATGCGCCCCATAAGTGTATCGGCAAGAACGACGCTTTGTTCGTAAATCTCTTTCTCCATAAAGAAACGGTATCCCTCTTTTTGTGCCGAGAGTTTGTTGGTGGAGAGTTTTTTAAAGAGCGGTTGTTTTTTGATGCCGCTTTTATCGAAAATAGCGATCTCTTTTGGGGTAACGTAGCCGTAATCGCCGTCTTCAAAATAGTGCACGTCGCTGCACTGCCCGATAAGCGGGGTATCGGAGGAGGCAAAATATTTTTCATTTTCTGCGTTGATCCCCACGATCATCGGGGAACCGTGCTTTGCAAAGTAGATCGTTTCGGGCTGCGATTTGGTTACGAGTAAAATCGCATACGCCCCTTGAAGCTCCCCGATCGTTTTTGCAAACGCTTCAAAAGGTTCTAGGGGCGTTTTGAGATTTTTTTCAAACTGATGCACGATCACTTCGGTGTCGGTTTGGCTTAAAAAAACAACACCCTTTTGTGTGAGCTCTTTTTTAAGTTCGGCGTAGTTTTCGATGATCCCGTTGTGTACCACGTAGGAGCTCTCTCCCAGATGGGGGTGGGCATTGAGCTCGGTGGGTTTACCGTGGGTTGCCCAGCGGGTGTGCCCGATACCTACCGCGAAATCTTTTGTCGTGAAATCTTTTGTTTTCTCTTCGAGGTTGACGAGTTTGCCCACCGCTTTGTAGTTGCTAAACGTGCCGTTTTGCAAAACCGCGATCCCTGCCGAATCGTACCCGCGGTATTCGAGCTCTTTAAGCCCCTCTAATAAAATCTCTTTGGTGTTTTTATTGCCGATGTAGCCTACGATGCCGCACATGCCAAGTCCTTTAAGTCTATTTAGTACATGCCAAACGAATGAAATCGTTTATGCGTGTGTTAAAAGTTTATAAATTTGTTCGGCATTATTGCATATATCGTTTTGCTTTTGCATTAAAAAGGTATCTTTTACCCTTGTTTTGGTGCTGTGGATTTTGGCGGAGGCGATATTGATAGAGAGTTCTTCAAAACAACTCATTATAAACGCCAAAAGTCCCCTTTGGTTTGCGGTCT
>JAQUCZ010000119.1:2897-4961 GCA_028685945.1 Sulfurimonadaceae bacterium
TTTTGCATTAAAAAGGTATCTTTTACCCTTGTTTTGGTGCTGTGGATTTTGGCGGAGGCGATATTGATAGAGAGTTCTTCAAAACAACTCATTATAAACGCCAAAAGTCCCCTTTGGTTTGCGGTCTGTACGGTAAGCTCCGCGTAGGTGAGCGAGTGTTCGCAGTCGATAGCGATCTCTTCGGGCTTGATTTTGATCTGGGTCAGTGCGACTTTGCGCGACATATCAAAAGCGTTTTGGATCACCTCTTCGATAAAAGGGAGGTCGTGTGCTTCTATTTTTTTGACAAACTCGATTTTGAAATATTTCACCCCGTCAAAGAGGGTCTCGATCTCCATCGTACCTACGTCGAGATGGCTGAGCGTTGCCAAAAGGTAGCCGATATTGAGCGGGATTTTTCTGTAAATCTCTATCGTAAGTGGGTCATGGGAAGCAATCTGGTAGTCGTATTCTTGGGTTGCGTTTGCCCTTTGGGCTATCTCGATAATGCGGTGGGGTTTGTTTTTAAAGAAAAAGAGGTTTGATTCGACGCGCAAAAGTTTTGCCTGCAAAAGTTTCGGGAGTGCTTTAAACTCCGCGAGGTTGGCAACTTTTTTCTCGATGATGGAGCGTTTTTTCGCGTCGGTGATACGGTCGCTGTTTTCGCTGACATACAAAGCGCTCTCGTACAAATCGTGCAAAAGCCTTGCATTAAAGGTGTTGTAGGTGCCTTCCCCCACGCCGTTCATATCGGCATAGGTTAGAACGTAAAGCATTTTGAGGTTTTTGGTGTCTTGGATGTTGGACATAAATTTGTAGAGAGTTTTTTCGTTATGGATATTCTCTTTGAGCGCAACTTCGCTCATAAGAATATGGTGTTTAACTAAAAGTACGGCGCGCTCTAGCAGCTCCTCTTTTATTTTAAAGTGTTTTAAAAAACCTCCGAGTATTTTTGCGCCTAGTTCGCTGTGGTCTTGTTTGCGCCCTTTGCCTACGTCGTGAAAAAGCACGGTGATTTTCAGCACCGTTTTTTCTTCGTCGCTCAAAGCATCGAAAAGTTCCTGAATAAAAGGCTCTTTGATGTTTTCAAGCGCTTTGAGCGCTTCGATGGAGTGGATATCGACGGGGTAGTGGTGGTAACCGTCAAACTGCGGCAGGTGCAAGACGTTTTTGAAGTTGCTAAAAAGCCGATGGAAGATCCCCGCTTCAAAAAAAAGCGACACAAAAGGTGCGAAGTGTTTTTTCCCAAAAAGCGTTTTAAGCTGCATGTAGGTTTTGGTAGTGAGGCGGCTTGGCATGTCGGCGTAGGTGAAGCGGTAGAGAAAACTTGCATCGAAGGTGTAGGGTTTGTCTTCCAACGAGATAAGGAGTTCCAAAAGGGTAGGGATGCTTTGGCGCGGTTGCAGGTAGGAGGTAAAAAGCCTTCCTTGTGTTTCGTACACCCCTTTGCGGAGTCTGTTTGCTTTGAGCTTGGAGATATTTGCTTTCTCGTAAAGATAAGGACGTATCATCTTTTTAATAAAAATCTGCGTGAAGTTGTTGATGCGCCACATCGCTTCGAGCACTTTTGCGGTGCATTTTTTGTGGTCGCTAAACCCTAAGGCATGTGCGACTTGGGGGATATACTCCAAAAGAAGGCGATCTTCTTGTTTTTTGGTGATGATATGCAAAGCACTGCGCACCCGAAAGAGCAGCTCCAAGGCGATGCGGTAGTCTTTATACTCCTCTTCGGAAAACACCACTTGGGTGAGGTCTTTGAGCGTCCCTACGCCGTAGATCGATTTGGCGATCCAGTAGATAAGCTGGGCATCGCGCAGCCCGCCCGTACCCTCTTTGATATTGGGCTGCATCGAGCGGGGGTGTTTGGCGCGGCGGATATCGGCTTCTTCAAGTTTGGCAAGAATAAAATTTTTTTGAGCGTACAAACGGATTTTGCCGAGCTCTTGCTGGGTTATCTGCCACGTAAAAGCGCTTCCCGTAATAAAACGCGCTTCCATAAGCGAGGTTTTGATGGTGATATCTTCGTTGCTGGCATGAAAAAGGTCGTGGGTTTCATGGACGCGGTGCCCGAGTTTTAGCCCCGCA
>JAQUCZ010000120.1 GCA_028685945.1 Sulfurimonadaceae bacterium
ATCGCGGCGTTCGTCAACATATTCATCAATCGTGAGCCCGTAAAGCTTCCCCGTAGCGGGCATAAATTGCCAAAGCCCCGAAGCGCGCTTTTTTGAGTAGGCTTTATTGGAGAAGTTCGATTCTGCCATCACCAAATAAAGAAATTCCAAGGGAATATCGTTGTCTACGAGGATTTGTTTGATGGAGGGGATAAAGAGATACGCCTCTTCCATCGCCTTGAAAAAATGGTTGTTTTTATAAACGGAGTTGTTTTTGTTTCGCATATTGTTCATAATCGGATCGTACAAAAACGACGGCTCGATATCGAACGACTTCAAAAGAGCGATCTCTTTGTTGTTGTTTGAAAAATTTGTCAGATTCCCGTAAAGAAAAAGAGGGAGTAAAAAAATAAATAAAATTCTCATTATTACGCACATGCCTTAAAAAATAAAAACTAGATTTTACCTTAAAAAGGATTAATTTGCATCTAAAACTCAAAAACCTTCTTTGTAGTCTAAGGCAAAGTTTGTTTAATATTAAGAAATATTAAACAAACGGAGCGCATTTTGCGTCGTGAGGTTCTTTACCTCTTTTAGGCTCATGCCAAGAAGTTCCGACATTTTTTGCGCTACGAGTTGCGTATACAGCGGTTCGTTTCTCTCTCCTCGATGCGGCGTCGGGGTCAAGTAAGGACCGTCGGTCTCTATAAGCAGTTTTTCATGCGGGATTTTCGGCAAGGCATGAAGAAGCTTTTTGGCATTTTTGAAGGTTACGACACCCCCTATTCCGAAATAAAACCCCTCTTTTGAAAGTGAGAGCAGCTCCTCATCCGCATTATAACAATGCAGTACGCCCCCTACCTCCTTGGCATGTTGCGCTAAAAGTATCTCTTTGGCATCGCGCGAAGCATCTCGAATATGGACGATAAGAGGCTTTTTATATTTTTTTGCCAATGCGATCTGGGCGATGAACACCTCTTTTTGTTTTGCTTTTTCAAGATTCTTCTCTTCATCACTTCCCTCTAGGCGGTAATAATCTAAACCGCATTCCCCTATCGCCACGCACTTGGCATGTGTAGCGTATTTCTCGAACAAAGCCGCATCGAAGTGTTCCATATCGTAAGGGTGCACCCCGACGGCAAAGTAAACGTCGTTAAAACGTTCTGCAATAAAGACCGCTTTATCAAGCGTCTTTGGATCGGCACCGGGGATAATGAAGCGTTTGACGCCCCCTTCCCTAGCGCGGTTTAAAACATCTTCCAAATCATCGTCGTAGCGGGTATCGTCCAAATGGATATGGGTATCTACTATCATTTTTTCTCACTTTTTTTTCTTTTTTTTTACATCATATATGTTTTTTCCCATCAACAAAAGGAATAATACACCTCCTCCAAACGTCGCCCATGCACCGTAGAGCTTCCCTGCACTCAAAAGCGTGTAGCTAAAAACCAAAAGGACGGAGGCTATTAAGAGGCACATCGGCTCGCCTCCAAAAGCTCTTTTGCAAACTTTTTCGCTTCTTCGGATATCCCTTTACCGCTGATAATACGAGCTATCTCTTCGGTTCTTTCGTTAAAATCGAGTGCGCGTACAAACGATTCGTCTCCTTGTTTGTGCACAAAAAAGTGTTGATCTCCCATAGATGTCAACTGCGGCTGGTGCGATATAACAAAAATTTGAAAATATCTAGAAAGCTGTTTTAAAACTTTCGCGACGCTCATCGACTCTTCGCCGCTTAGGTTTGCATCGATCTCATCAAGCAACAACACGCCCCCGTTTTTTTGCATAGATTCCGATTTGAGGGCAAGTATGGCAAGACGTAATCTATTAAACTCCCCCGTACTGATCTTTTGCAAATCGGTGTTGTTGAGTTTAAGCATGACGCTGTCTTGCCCGTACATGCCATGGGGAATCTGCTCTAAAGAAACACTCAATTCTCGCAAATAAAGCTCTTTAAGGTAGCGGTTCATATCGTCACAAAAAGAGGTCAACTCCTCTTCGCGCAGTTGCGTGAGCTCTTTTGCAAGTCTTTGCACCTCGCGATCCAAAACCTGCTCTCTTTGCACAAGTGCTTCTTTTTCAAACTCTATATTTTCATATTTTTGTAGCTCTTTTATCTTTTGCTCTTTGTACGCAAGAGCTTCTTCGATACTGCCGTATCTGCGTTTGATATGGCTGAGCGATTCTATGCGGTTAAGCACCTCTTCTATATTGACCTCTTCTAGGGAACTAAACCTCTCCGAAGCGTTGTCAAAAACGGCGTGGAGTTCATTCATCGCATCGTCGAAAAAAGCGCTTTCAACGTCAAGAAGTTCCAGTGCCGCACTCACCTGATGCTCAAATTCGAAAATAGCGCTTGCCGCATCTATTTTTTGGGTGGCTTTCTCTTTTTTCGAGAGCTCTTTTTTGATCTCTATCAGTTCTTCATCCTCACCGATTTTCGGATCGATCTCTTGAATTTTTTGGATCTCGAATGCGGCAAACTCTTTGAGTTCTACGATCCTCTTCTCCTCCTCTTCAAGCTGCATCAGGTGTGATTTGATCTCTTTGTGCTCCACAAAAAGCTGTCGGTATCTATTTTTAATATCTACAATCGATCCCGTTCTCTTTTCTATCCTCGTATCGATGATGTGAAGCAAGTTTTCGTTGTCGAAATCGCTGTAATCTTTTAGGCTGATATGACGTACGTAAGGCGCGCTTAGCGTGTTTATGATTTTTTTGGAAACGCTTTGGCTATTGATAAAATAGCGCGCTTTTTCTTTTTTGACGGAACGAAAAACGTTCACTTCGTCGTTTTCGATCCCGAACTCTTCCCCCTCAAGCTCCCAAGCGACTTGCGATTCGCACAATGCCGCTTCGCAGTTGCCGAGCCCGACCGAAGAGAGGATGGCGTTCATTAAAATAGATTTACCGCTTCCGCTAGGTCCCGTAAATACGACAAGACCGTTTTGCAACTGCAACTCTACGCTTTTAAAGCTAAGATACTCTTTGAGATAAAATCTTTCGATCACGGCTATTCTCCCCAGTTGAGTTTTTCTTTTAAAACATCAAAGTAATTAAATTCTTCCCTATGAATCAGCTTTGCGGTTTTGGCGGCAAGTTTAATATGGACGCTTTCGTTTTGTTCAAGCTCATGCATATCTTGTCCGTCGATAATCATAACCGCTCTATTTCTAGGCGTTTTCATCTCTATGGAAAACTCCCCCGGTAACACGACGGGTCTTTGGGTGAGGGAATGGGGACAAATCGGCGTAAGCACAAAAACATTCGTCAGCGGAAAAAGCACGGGCCCCCCCGCTGAAAGATTGTAAGCAGTCGAGCCCGTCGGGGTAGATACTACGACCCCGTCGCCGTTATACGCATTAAAAGGTTTGCCGTCCACAAGCGTTTCTACGTGAACCATATTCGAGATAGAGGGTCTGGAGAATACGATGTCGTTGAATGCTACTACGGTCGTCGTCGCTTCCCCTTTGATAATCGTCGCTTCCAAAACGGAGCGTTCGTCTATGCGAAATCTCCCTTTTGAAAGATCGGCGGCAAAACTATCAAGCTCCGAGAGGTTGACGTCCGCTAAAAAACCGAGGTTTCCGGCATATACCCCTAGAACGGGGATATTATAATGAAATGAACGTCGCACGGCAGAGATAAGCGTACCGTCACCGCCGAGGGTCACTAAAATATCCGCTTTTTGGCAAAGCAGATCGAAATCGATCCCCATAACGCCGATCATCCCTCCGCTGATGCTCTCGATATAGGTTTCTATACCGTGCGAGGCGAAAATTTTTTTGATTTCAAAAAAGCTGTTTTTTAATTCGGGCGTAGAAGGTCTTAAAATAACCCCTATTTTTTCGATTTTCTTTTTCACGACAACTCTTTCATTTTATAGTCTTGAATTTTGAAGTTATTATACACTTTCCTCTCTGCAAACAAAAAAAATATTGCAAATTGTCATAAAAACATTTTCTCCTAGCAAATATTAAGATAAGGCTATTTTCGCTATAATCGCACAAAAATTTTTATTAGGACTCTATTTTGAGAACGCATTATTGTACGGAATTAAATGAAAAACATGTAGGTCAAGAGGTAGTTTTAGCGGGTTGGGCAAACAGCCATCGCGACCACGGCGGGATCATCTTTATAGACCTGCGCGACAAAACAGGTCTGATCCAACTCGTGTGCGATCCTGCGGACAATGCACAGGCACATAAAACGGCAGACAGCGTACGCGACGAGTTTGTTCTTATCGCAAAAGGGAAAGTGCGCCACCGCGGCGAGGGGCTTGTAAACCCTCGTCTTAAAACGGGTGCTATCGAGGTAGTCGTAGAAGAGCTTATTATAGAAAACAAAAGCGCACCCGTTCCGTTCGTCATCGGCGACAAAAGCGTCGGTGAAGAGACGAGACTTAAATATCGTTATCTCGAACTGAGAGATCCCGATATGTACGAAGCGTTTCGTCTGCGCTCCAAAGCGGCGATCGCGGCAAGAAACATTCTTGATAAAAACGGTTTCTTGGAAGTTGAAACGCCTATTCTTACAAAATCGACACCCGAAGGTGCAAGGGATTATTTAGTTCCTTCACGCGTACACAACGGGGAATTTTATGCTCTGCCGCAGTCTCCCCAACTTTTCAAACAACTTTTGATGGTCGGAGGATTCGATAGATATTTCCAGATCGCAAAATGTTTTAGAGACGAAGATTTGCGTGCAGATCGTCAACCGGAATTTACGCAGATAGACGTCGAGATGAGCTTTTGTGATCAAGAGGACGTTATGAAAATTGCCGAAGAGCTTTTACATGCCATGTTCGGTGCGTGCGGCGTAGATATTAAACCTCCGTTTAACCGCATCACCTACCGTGAAGCGATGGAGTTTTACGGCTCTGACAAACCCGACTTGCGTTACGATCTTAAAATGGTGGACGTTATCGATATTTTCGAAAGAT
>JAQUCZ010000121.1 GCA_028685945.1 Sulfurimonadaceae bacterium
ATACCGATGGCGGTGGAACAGTCGGGGACGGGCTTGACGACGACCGAATTTGCCCCTATTTTGGCGTATTCCCCTATGGTGATGTTTCCGAGGATTTTTGCTCCCGCACCGATAACGCAGCCGCGTTTAATGGTCGGGTGGCGTTTACCCGGGTTGAGCGAAACGCCGCCGAGGGTGACCCCTTGGTAGATGATGACGTCGTCTTCGACGATCGCGGTCTGCCCGATCACAACGCCCGTTCCGTGGTCGATAAAAACGCGTCTGCCTATCGTGGCACCGGGGTGGATGTCGATGTTGGTGAGGATCTGGTTAATTCCCATAATCATCCGCGCGAGGCTTTTGAAGTTGGCGTTGTAGAGTTTGTTGGCTATGCGGTACCATGCAACCGCCCAGACGCCCGGGTAGTTGAAAAGAAAGTCGAGCCGTGAATTAAGAGCCGGATCGGTTTTGTAAACGTTTGCGAAATCTTCTCTAATATCTGCAAAAATCCCCATCGTTACACCTTTAGTTAGTGGTTCGTAAATACCCGTTTTGGCTTACGAACTCTTGAAGTTTCGCAAGTGTATCATCTTTTTCTTGTTCCGTGCTAAAACTGCTTTTGAGCAGGTCGCTTTTAAGCTTTTCTAAGATCTCTTTTTTATCGTACCCGATCGAGTCGAGAATATCGAGAATATTTTTCGATTCCACCTCGTTGGTGATCGTGTATCCCGCGTCGGTTATATTGACCGTATATTCGCTCGGATGGGTAAAGAGGTTGTGGTTCATCCCGAGTGTTTCTTGGTAGGCTCCGACGTTGAAAAATCCTAAGAAATAATCCTCTTCATCAAGGTTGACATCGTGCAAATAGAGAGGTTTGTCGGGGTCAAATCCGATCTCTCCGTCGCTGTCGCAGGTGATATCCCAAAGCGACGCGGCACGAAGCGGCGTAGAGTTGAGATTATGCAGCGGCATAACGGGAAAATGTTGCCCCAAGCCCCAGTAATCGGGCAAACTTTGGAAGATCGACGCGTTGATAAGATAACGCTCTTGAAGTTTGACCTGCAAAAGCTCCAATTCGATGGTCGGATCGGAAGATTTAAGATACAAGGCACGTTTGATGATGTTGTGCACCAAAATCTCTGCGTTTGAGCGGTCTTGAAGGTCGATGTAACCAAGATCGAACAGGGTTAAAATCGATTCCATGTGATCGAGAGCATCGTGCAGATACTCGATACAGTTTTTTGTATTGAGTAGCTTATCTAGCTCTATAAGCTCTTCGACGAGAGGGGGATTTTCCTCTTTAAAATTAATAAGCTTTTCTTGGTAGTCCTGCGTAAAAAGCTCCAAAACGGGAGTGATTAAAACTGCATGGGAAGCGACGATAAAGCGCCCCGATTCGGTAAAAATATCGGGATGCGGTACGCTTTTTGCGTCCATGATGTCTTTAAGGGAGAAAACGACGCTGCTTGAGAACTCCTCTACCGAGTAGTTGCGCGACTTGGCATGTCGGTGTTGGTCGTACTCTACCGCCAAACCCCCTCCGATGTTGATGCTGTTAAGAGATTCCGCGCCCATTTTGCGAAGTTCTGCATAGATATTTCCCGCTTCGCGAAGCGCTTTTTTCAGCGGTGCGATGTCGGACATTTGCGAGCCGATGTGAAAGTGAACCATCGTAAGGTTTTCAAGCAGATTCGCTTCGCGAAGCAGGGCGATCGCTTCGATGATCTCGGTGGAGGTTAAACCGAATTTGGCATCCATCCCGCCGCTTTTTGCCCATGTGCCGCTTCCGCCGCTGTGAAGTCTGACGCGCACGCCGATGTTAGGCACTTTGATGTTACATTCGCTTGCTACTTCGATGATGGTTTCAAGCTCGCCCAGCCCCTCGATGGTGATGGTAATATTATGCCCGCTTTGCGCGGCTATGAAGCCAAGAGTGATCATCTCTTTGTCTTTAAAGCCGTTGACGGTGATGTTGGCACCCGAAGGGGTTTTGCTCATTGCCAAGATAAGCTCCGCCTTACTTCCCGCTTCTAGCCCGTAGTTGAATTGTGCGCCTTGCGAAGTGATCGCTTCGACGGCATAAGGAAATTGGTTGACTTTTAAAGGGAAAACGGCGTTGAATCTCCCTTCGTAGCTGTTTTCTTCCATGGCACGGTCAAAATGGGAGTAAAGGCTGCGGATCTGTTTTTTGATAAGATGGGGAAATCGAAGAATTATAGGACCGCGAACATCGTTTTCGCGTATCTCTTCAGCGATCTGCAAGAGAGAAGGCATAGACTTGTAGTTAAGTTTTACCTGCCCGTCTTCGATAATAAAATTGTTGTTTGCCCAAATATCAAGACCGAAATTTTTCATTGTTGCAACCTACATGTGTAATTTTTGTTGGAAATATTTTTCTATATCGAAATAGATTTCACCGTTTTTATTTCTAAAAGTAAGACGGCTTTTATCAAGCTTGTCGATGTCTTTAAGACCCATGACTGCCAAAACGACTTTCATGTTTTTGATTAGGTTTTTGTGATAGTTGCCTATCTCTTTGCCTTTTTTTATCACCAGATATGAAGCTCTTTTTTTGACGTCTTGCGTTGCCATACCTACAGGGCAGACATGCGAGCCAAATCCCGAACACATCCGCGCGCGGATACACCCGCCGCTCATCATAAAACCTCGTGCTATCCCCACTGCATCGGCGCCCATACACATCGTGATAATCACGTCGTCGGGAGTTAAAATTTTGCCGCTTGCAATAATTTTGACATTATGCCGAATTTCATACTTTTTCAAAAGGGTATCGAGCACATAAAGTGCATTGTGGGTGGTAAGTCCCACCGACTCCATAAGCTCAAGCGGTGCCGTGGCACTTCCCCCTTCACCGCTGTCAATGGTGATAAAATCGGGGATGTTTTTGCCCTCTTGTTTTCTTTGTGCTATTTTTTGTACCAGCTCCTCGGTTGAAGCGGCATCCGATATTACGATCTTGAATCCGACGGGTTTGTCGGAAAGCTCTTGAAGTTTTGTCACAAAATCAAGCAGATGCTCCGTCGTATCGGCAAAGGGAAAACGGTTGGGAGAGAATAGGTCTTTTCCCTCCTCGACGCCACGGTAGTAGGCAATATCTGCGTTGATTTTGCTTCCTGCGAGTTTCCCGCCCGTTTGCTTGGCTCCTTGGGCTATTTTGATCTCCGTCATACGGCAAAATCTCATAACCTTTTGGTATCGTAGCGGATCAAAATTACCGTTTGCATCACGCACCCCGTAAAGCCCCGAACTCATTTGAAAAATCATGTTGCCTATGTCGTTTGGAACCTCTTTTGGAAACGCTTCGAGAGGCGCACTCCAGTTTACGCGAAAGAGCACGTGGGAGATTGTGTCGTAGATATAGGTGTTTTGCGTTTTTTTGTTGAGTAAAAAAGTGCGGTACCATTTGAGTGCTACGGCGCGATTAAAAAGGAGGTTGCCCACTTTAAAGATAAACTCCGCAAAGGGTGTACTTTTGACAATCTCTAAATAGTCGCAATTTTTTAGATCGGGTTTGTGGGTGAAGAGGTGGTTGGACGTCAAAGAACCCTCGCCGATGTTGATCGTGAGTTTGCTTTCATACCCTGCAATCGAAAAAGCGCGCACCGCTTCGGGGGAGAGTGCACCGTCACTCATAGCCGAACGGATAACGGGGGAGTATGAGGTAAAAGGGTGTTTTCTCTCCTGTCCAAATACCACGGGCATGGTTTCGTCCACCTCGTTTTCATTGAGAACGTTTGTAGCATGCTTGATGATAAATCTCGAATCGTTAAAGGGTTGGTTGACCGAAAACGATTGGTAATTTGGAACGTCTTTTGCTGCTTTGTAAACCCAGTCCACTTTGTCTTTGGACTCATAAAAGGTCTCTGCCGCAAAGTATTGGCGCAACGGTTCGCGAAGCGCCTCAAAAAGATAGCGCATTCGCCCGATAACGGGATAGTTGATAAGCAGAGCATGTTTTCTTTGAATAAATTTATCGTAAATAAATAGAAAAGCCAAAGAAAATACTATAAAAAGTATGAATAACTCAATGAAATCTATAAAAAGACTCCACGCTGTTTGTACAAGCTCCATAGCTTAAAAACTTGCCAAAGAAATAGTCTCTTCTGTTTTGTTTTCCAAATCTTTTACCCAAATAGTTTGGTTTTTCATTTCGTTTTCACCGATTACACAGCAAAAGCGCGCATTGACCTTGTCGGCGGCTTTGAGATGATTTTTGAGGTTTTTTGCTTTGTAGTCGATGGTGACTTTTGCCTCTTTTCTCTTGGCATGTGCAAGGTTCATTACCAGATCAACTGCTTCATCATCCATGGCGCCTATGTAGTACCCTTCACGCGTCGCTTCGGGCATCACGATAAGCTCCATTAATCGCTCGATCCCCATAGCAAACCCAACGGCAGGAGTAGGGCGCCCGTCTAAAAACTCTACGAGTCTGTCGTAGCGTCCGCCCCCTGCGATGGCGCTTTGACTGCCGATATTGTCGCTGACGAACTCAAAGGCGGTTTTGGAATAGTAGTCAAGCCCGCGAACGAGATTTGTATTGATCTCGTATGCGATGTCGTTTGCGTCTAAAATCGATTTGAGTTTCTCAAAATCCTCTTGGCATGTGCCGCAAAGGTTGTCGATAAGTTTGGGTGCATCTTTGTAGAGAATCCGGCATGTGTCGTTTTTACAATCAAGCACGCGGATAGGGTTAGTGCCAAGGCGTCTTTGGCAATCCTCGCACACTTGATCTTCGACGTTTTTAACGAATTTTACGAGGTTTTCGCGGTATTGCGGCATGCAGTTGTTGTCGCCCAAAGAGTTAAGCTGTAAACGGTAGCCTATGCCGCACGCCTTTAAAATATCCGCAACCATCATGATCATCGTAGCGTCTTCGTACACGCTTTCAACGCAGAAACTCTCTACACCGAACT
>JAQUCZ010000122.1 GCA_028685945.1 Sulfurimonadaceae bacterium
GGAGGAGTCGGTGCGCGCCTACTACGAACTTCTAGCGCGAAGCAGTGCGTATAAAGATTTTAGGCAGATGCGGCTTCAAACCGACAACCCGTTGCAACTTGTAAAAAAACTCGATAACTACTCCGAAATCGGAGAAGCGTACACCAAAGAGCTTGAGAAGATGATCAGATACAATAAGCTCCGTAAGTACGACACAAACAGAGCGTATTCGGGGATATAAAAAGGGGAGCGATTTTGGAAAAAAAAATAGTGGGGAGAAGGGAGAAAATATCCCTTTTAGACCTTGATTTATATGATCTTGATGCAAAAGTCGACACGGGTGCCGATTCAAACGCTTTGCATTGCGATGATATAAACTTAGATGAAGAGGGGTATGTCAGTTTTGTTTTATTAGATGAAGTGCATGAGTCGTACCACGGCAAACGGATACGTATGCCGCTGTATAAAGTAAAAAAAGTAAAAAGTTCCAACGGCGAAGTGCAACTGCGTCCTTCTATCAAGGTAAGAGCGGCATTTTACGGCAAAAAATATATTACGGTAATCTCTCTGACAAACCGCAAAGATATGAAATACCCGATGCTCATCGGCAGACGATTTTTAAACAAGCGGTTTTTAGTGGATGTTTCAGAAGAATATTTATCACAAAAGCAGGAAATATGAGAGTTTATATATTATCAAGAAACAAAGAGTTGTATTCGACCAAAAGGCTTGTCGAGGCGGCAAAAGAGCGCGGATGGGAAGTGCGCGTGATCGACTACCTAAAATGCAGTATCGAGATTATGAAAGGGGAGCTTAAAGTGAACTACCAAGGGCATGAGCTTCCCGTTCCCGATGCGATTATTCCGCGCATCGGTGCAAGCAGAACTTTTTACGGCACCGCAATCGTGCGCCATTTTGAGATGATAGGGGCATTTTCTACGTCGGGTAGTTTGGCGATCTCGCGAAGCAGGGACAAACTCCGCTCTCTTCAAATTCTCTCAAGCAACGACGTCGACATGCCAAGAACCGTTTTTGCCTCCAATAAATCGAGTGCGAAAGACGTTATCGCTCTTAGCGGCGGCGCACCTTTGATACTCAAAATTTTAGAGGGAACACAGGGGATCGGCGTGGTTTTGGTCGACAGCGAAAAAGCGGCAAAATCGGTTTTGGATGCGTTTTACGGGTTGGAAGTAAACCTTTTGGTGCAGGAATTTATCGAAGAAGCAGGCGGCTCCGATATTCGTGCGTTTGTGGTAGACGGCGAAGTGGTGGGGGCTATGAAACGTCAAGGTGCCGAGGGGGATTTTCGCTCCAACCTCCACCAAGGGGGAAGTGCACAAGCGCATAAACTCACTCGTAAAGAAAAAGCCACCGCGCTTCTAGCCGCCAAAGCGATGGGACTGGGCGTATGCGGGGTAGATATGATCCCCTCAAAACGCGGACCGCTCGTTATGGAGGTAAACTCCTCCCCCGGTTTAGAGGGGATCGAAAAATCAACGGGGATCGACATAGCAGGCAAAATCATGGATTATATCCATACAAGTGTGAAAGACCCCGTGACACAGATGAAAAAACGCAAGCGCAAAAAAGATACGATCGGCGCGTAAAAAGCGCGCTATTTTAGCCGGTAGGGGCGACACTCCATGGAATTTTTTTACGATATTTTAAAACAGTTGATACGCGTTCCCTGCGTCGTGGGAGCGGAACATCCATTCTTAATGAGCGTCAAGCGTGAGCTTGAAGAGATCGGGGTAAACGTACAGTATTACGACGGTGTTTTGGTCGGTATGGGCAAAGAACCCACAAGCGGCTACATCTCGGCACACGTCGATCGTCACGGGCTTATCTGCACGGGACACAACGAGTTTCAGTATGCCGCATTTATCGCCAAAAACAAGGCGGATTTGCGCGGAGATTCCAACTCCGAACAGCTGCTTAAAAACTTCACGTCCCGTTTTGTCGATGAGAAGGTTCAAGCGTACGAGCCGTGGTCGGGGAGCTATTTGGGGCTAGGGGAGATCAAACAAGCATTTTTGTGCGAACGGCGCAATAACATCATTTTTAAGGTGGAGGGGTTTGACTTTTTGCTTCCGGGCACCCCAATTGCGTTTATGGATAAACTTGAACACAAAGAGGGGTTTATCTCTGCACAGCTTGATAACGTCCTTTCGGTTGCGATGATTATCTACATGTATCATCTAGGCTACCAAGGAACCTCGTTTTTTACCGCTTCGGAGGAGGCGGGGAAGAGTTGGCGTTTTTTATTGGAGTGGTTTCGGCGTTTTAATATCACCACCAATGAACTTTTGGTACTCGATACCAGTCCCTACAGTTCAATAGACGATATTGCAAAACTCGACATTGTTCTGCGCAACCGCGATACCAACGCCGTATTTCGCTCCCCGCTCAAACAAAAAATGAAAAAAATCGCCATCGAAGAGAAGATACGCTACCACTTCAAAGATGCCTACATAAAAAATAAAATGGCGCAAACAGGGATGAAAAAATCTGTGGGAACGACGGAGCTGGGGCGTATCATCGACGCGACAAAAGGGCAGATACAAGGGGCGACGCTCCAGATACCGACCATCGGCTACCACACCGTCAACGAAACCGCTTCGGTGCGTTCGGTCGAGGGGATGGTGACTATTTTGAAGAAGCTCTATATCGAGAAGTAGGGCACATGCCAAAGCCGCAACGTTTTAGAGTTGCGGGGTTTTTAAAACTCACCCGTATAGATTGCAAACACCGTTATCATAAATGTTTGTAAGGCTTGTTCTGCCATTTGGGTGATTTGGGGCTTGAGTTTGTTGTGCTTTTTACACAGTTTTTGCAGCTCCATAAAGCTATACATGTAGGCGTTGAGCGTTTCCATCAACTCCTCGTTTGTTTTCTCTTCTAAGGCTTGGAGCGCTTTGTTTTGATCGCGCATATCTATTTTTAGAGCTTGTTCTAGCATAAAAAAGAGACTAAAAGTCAAAAAATGTATCTCTTCCAAAAGAACATGCGGCGTTTTTTTCTCTAGGATGTCGTAAAGACCTCTCATAAAGCCGTGGTATTTGGGTATGAGGTCTTCTCTGCCCCCTTTGGTGTCGAGTTGGGTAAATTGGCGCAGCGTCATTTGGGAGTTCTCAAAAAGTTGCGTATAAAACAGAACATATTTTTCCCTTTGTGTTCCGATAACCCTTTTTGCATCTATGCGCTCTTGTATAAAGCCGTTTTTATCAAGTGCCTCGCGCGTTGCAAAGGCGGTAAAACTTGAGATAACCTCTCTAAAAAGGTTGATTTCAAATTTTTCGTTAGCGCAGTGTTTGAGCATATCGTTAAGGGTTCTTCTGTCAAAAACTTTTGTAGCATCTATCGCTTCTTTGGGTGCAAGAAGTTGATCGAGAAGGGGTGTTTTCTCGTAAGAGTCTGCTTCTAAAGTTTCCTCTTTTTGTGCTATTTTCACAAGCCCCATCGGTGCCAAAAAGTTTCTAACGACGCGGTGGTCTAAAAGGGTAAAAAAATGATCGACGCGATCTTTTTCGCTCCACGATCTTAGTTCTATCTCTTTTTCTACCGTGTCGTAGATTTGCGGGTAGGTATCGAGCAAGATTGAGCCGAATACTTCGGTTGTTCTAAAAAGTCGTTCCTTGTCGCGTACCGCTTGGACAAAAATCGGCATCACGGCTTGGATGATCGGAGCCTTTTCGCGTCGGTCAAAGTAGCCGAGATTGAGTTGAAAAAACGAAATAAAAAGGGTAACAAACTGTTCTGCTTGCGAGTGCCGTAAAAACGTCTGCCCTTTTTTTGTAAGCAGCAGTTTGTTTTTTTCGATTTTGACGAGTTTGGCTACATGAGAGAGCACGTGCGCTCTTTGGGGAATGATCTGTTCATCTTCGATATATCTTTTTGAATATTGTACACATTTCATATCGGAAAAAGTGCTTGGCATGTGCGCAAGAGTCTCCACGACTTTGGAAGGAAGATTCCCTTTAGCCGTGAGTTTAAGCCCCTCTTGCGGAATACTTTCCAAAAGCACGCGTACATGTTCGAGCATATACGACGCGACGGAGGGCAGTTCTAAAAACTGCGGGTTTATCGTGAGTCCAAATTTTTCGCTAAAAGCGTTGCATTCTTTTTCAAAATTCATTTGTTTCCTTTAGTATGTCATTGATAAGTGTAGATAATTGCGGGCTGTTGAGCTTGGTTTCGTATCTCACGTTAAACCCTTTGGTACGCAAGGCTTCAAAAAACGCCCGTGCACTTTTGATTTTGAGTTTTTCACTCTCACTGATGGCTTCAAAGGTGTCGTAGCCTTTAGCTTCTACGACAAAATAGAGCTCTTTTTTCTCATCGGTTTCTATGACGTACCCAAAGTCGGGATTATAGTTCTTACCGTGTGCGGTGGGAATATTCACGCGCGGCAGTTTCCAGAATACGATAATTTTTTTATCGTCCGATTCATCGATGAGGGTTTTTTCAAGTTCACTATCGACCTCCATAAAATCCTCGTCGTAAATCGATTTTTCTCGTATGCTTTTTTTCGTAATTTTATAGGTCTCTCTTCCCAAACTTCCCGTGTGAAGCGTCTCTTTGATGTTGGTGGCGCGTACCTCTTTGATGTCGTAGGAGATTTTGTTGATGATCGTCTCGTAAATGGCACCGACAAACTGTTCTTCGAGTTTTTTAAGTGCGACGTTTTCGTTTTTGGATATGAGAGCAAACTTCTTTTTGTCTATCGCGCCTAGAACTTTTGCCACCGTTTGCATGCTGAGCTTCGTATTGTTTGAAAGCGCTTTTACAAACTCATACAGCGTAAAAATGGAGTGCGTTTGCACGTTGACGCTTTGGGTTT
>JAQUCZ010000123.1 GCA_028685945.1 Sulfurimonadaceae bacterium
TTATTCCGAGTAAAAATTACGAAAGAGATTTAGACGATATCCCCGCCGAGGTGCGTGAGAGCGTAGAGATTATCGGCGTGAGTCGCGTAGAAGAGGTTTTAAAACTTATACTGGTTCCATAAAGCTTTTATTAAACTTAACTTTGGTAAAATTCCGCGATTTTTCTTTTGCTTTTGTGCAGTAGAAAATATTAACAGGTTGAGTCAAAAAAATCGGTGCAACCCCTTTTTTAAGGGCAAATTGTTCGACTTTACCGTAGCTAACCGATAAAATTTTCGGCTCAAAGCAGCCTTTGAAGGACCTTATATGGTAACTATGAAAGACCTTTTAGAGTGCGGTGTACACTTCGGACACCAAACACGTCGTTGGAACCCAAAAATGAAAAAATATATTTTCGGTGTTCGTAAAAATATCTACATTATCGATTTACAAAAAACATTACGTTACTTCCGTAACACGTACCAAATCGTTGTAGATGCGGCAGCCGAAGGTAAAACGGTACTTTTCGTCGGTACAAAAAAACAAGCTCGCCAATCTATCAAAGAAGCGGCACTCTCTTGTGGCATGCCATACGTAGAAAACAGATGGTTGGGCGGTATGCTTACAAACTTCCCTACAATCCAAAAATCTATCCGTAAACTTGACCTTATCACTGAGATGCAAGAAAACGGGCAAATCGATCTTTTAACGAAAAAAGAAGCGTTGATGCTTTCTCGTACAAAAGAGAAGTTAGAGTCTTATTTCGGCGGTATCCGCGATATGAAAAAACTTCCCGATATGCTTTTCGTTCTTGATGCTGCAAAAGAGCACATTGCGGTTTTAGAAGCAAGATGTTTAGGTATCCCTGTCGTAGCTCCGCTTGATACAAACTGTGATCCTGACCTTATCACATACCCGATCCCGGGGAATGACGATGCTATCCGCTCTATTCAACTTTTCTGCCGTGAGATGGCTGCAGCCGTTAACGAAGGAAAAGCACTTGCTAGCGGTGGTGTTGTAGAGGGTAAAACAAATGTTGAGGATGATGCAGACGCTGAAATCGTAGTAGATATCGACGAATCTACTTTTGAAACTTCAGAGGAAGAATAATCATGGAAATCACAGCAGCAATGGTAAAAGATCTTCGTGCCGCAACCGATGCGCCGATGATGGATTGTAAAAAAGCTCTCGTAGAGAGTAACGGAGATATGGAAAAAGCTACTGCGTGGTTAAAAGAGCGCGGTATCGCACAATCTGCTAAAAAAGCGGATCGTGTTGCGGCTGAGGGTCTCGTAGGGTTCAAGCTTGCCGATGATTTTTCTAAAGCTACGGTAGTAGAGATCAACTCTGAGACGGACTTTGTTGCTAAAAACGAAGGGTTCCAAAACTTGGTACTTAAAACTACCGAGCAAATTTTTGCTACAAACCCTGCAGACGTTGCGGGTGTTATGTCAAGCGAATTCGGTTCGTACTTTACAGAAACCGTTGCAAAAATCGGTGAGAAGATCGAACTTCGCCGTTTCGGAACACTCGAAGCAGAAGACGATACCGTTGCAATGAACGGATACGTTCACTCGAACAACCGTATTGCAGTTATCGTAAAAGCAAAATGTGACAGCGCAAAAACTGCACTGGGTATGAGAGACGTTTTAAAACAAGTAGCGATGCACGCATCGGCTATGAAGCCTAAAACACTTTCATACAAAAACTTTGATCCCGCATTCGTTGAAGCGGAGACTATCGGAAGAATCGAAGCGATCAAAAAAGAGAACGAAGAGCTTGCTCGTTTGAAAAAGCCTCTTAAAAACGTTCCTCAGTTTATCTCTATGTCGCAACTTACAGATGCTGTTTTGGCAGAAGCCGAAGCAAACATCAAAGCCGAGTTAAAAGCACAAGGGAAACCTGAGCAAATCTGGGATAAAATCGTTCCGGGTTCATTGGCTCGTTTTATCGACGACAATACGACGCTTGATAAAGAGCTTGCTCTTTTAGATCAAACATACGTTCTTGACGATAAAAAAACGGTAGCACAAGCGGTACAAGATGCTGCAAAAGCACTTGGCGGAACTGCCGAAATCGTAGATTTCGTTCGCCTTGAAGTGGGTGAAGGTATCGAGAAAAAAGCCGATGACTTCGCTGCCGAAGTTGCGGCGCAAATGGGCTAAGGGTTTTCCCCTTTCCCACCCCTGTTTTTCCTTTTTTTAATTCCTCTTTCTAGTTTCACTCGATATAATCTTTTTATGAATTTACTAACTGCTAAAAATATATCGCATACGTACGATTATGAACTTTTTCACGACATCTCTTTAGAACTCAACGAGAGAGATTCTGTTGCAATTATAGGGATAAGCGGCAGCGGCAAATCGACCTTGCTGCATATTCTCTCGACTCTTTTGCACTCAAACAGCGGGAGCGTTTGGCTTTTTGGAGAAGAGGTTGCAAAGATGAGCAAGCAAAAACTTGCACAGATTAAAAGAGATGAGTTGGGGCTTGTGTTTCAGTCGCATTATCTTTTTAAAGGGTTTAGCGCTTACGAAAACCTTGAGGTAGCGGCGCTACTTGCAAACGAGGAGATCGACCCGCTTTTGCTTGAGAGGCTAAAAATTACGCAGAACATGCCACAAAAAGTGACCGAACTCTCGGGTGGGCAGCAGCAACGCGTCTCGATAGCAAGGGTGCTTACCAAAAAACCCCGCATTATTTTTGCGGACGAACCCACGGGAAATCTCGACAAAACGACCGCAAAGGAGGTGATGGATCTTTTTTTCGAATATTGTGAAAAAGAGAATGCCTCTTTGATTTTGGTTACCCACGATGAGAAGCTTGCATTTATGTGCAAAAACGTATACAAACTTGAAAACAAAGAGCTTTTGAGGCTGCAGTAATGGGATGGACGGAACTTTTTAACGAAGCAAACTCGGTAGGATTTATGCTTCTTTATTTCCGTTTTGCCGCATTGTTTATGGCGGTTCCTATCTTCTCGCATCAAAATATCCCTATGACCCACAAAGCCGCGATGGCATTTTTTTTCACCGTTGTTTTTTACCCTGCTATGCCGATCGTGCAGATAGATATAAATACGACGGCGATTCTTTTGGCGGTTTTAGGGGAGTTTTTTTTCGGTTTGGCAATCGGCGTCGTACTTCTTGTGGCATTTAACGCCATCACCTTTGCAGGGGGACAGATATCGTTTATGATGGGGTTTTCGATGGCAAGTGCGATCGATCCGCAAAACGGTGTTTCGATGCCGATTATTTCGCAGTTTTTGTCGCTTATAGCCTTGATGGTGCTTTTAGAACTTGATTTTCATCATTGGATGCTTCTGTTTATCGACGGCTCTTTGAGCAAAATTCCGCTCGGGGGATTTTTGATGACGCACGATTTTTTCGATTACATCGTACATGCCAGCGCAAATATGTTCACGGTCGGGTTTATGATCGCGTTTCCGATTATAGCGCTTACGTTGCTCTTTGATATTATCTTTGGCATGTTGATGAAAACGATGCCGCAGTTTAACCTTTTGGTGATCGGGTTCCCGATTAAAATCGGTGTTGCATTTGTCGTACTTATAGCAACACTCAGTGCAACGGTGCTGATTATGCAGAGGCATATGCAAGAAGCGTTTAACGCCCTAGAGATGTTTTTTTAGTTTTTTTTGATACAATAGTGGTTTTTAGAGACGAGGCTATGCCATCAAGAAGGAAGAGTCGTGAAAATATTACTTTTGAATGAAAATCCAGTAGTTAAAAAGCTTGTAACCCTAAGCGCACAAAAAACTTCGGACGAACTTGAAATCGCGCGCAGCGTGGATGAGATAGAAGGTAAAGAGTACGACTTTGTCGTTGTCGACGATGCACTGTATAGCCAAGATTTCGTCGCACGTTTACGAGAGAAAATTACCTATAGCAAATCGTTGCTCATCTGTGCAAAAGAGGAAGAGGAACATGCCAAGGAGTTTTCGAGCATTTTGAAAAAACCTTTTTTGCCAACCGATTTGGTTGAGATATTTTCGATCATCGGTAAAGAGGTGAGTGAGCTGAAAAATCTCTCCGCTGCAGAGTTTAGCGAGGAAGAATCTATAGAAGAACTCGAAGAGGTACCTCAAAACGAAGATTTGTCCATCGGGGACGATTTTGATTTCGACGATGAGGATTTTGAGCAGACGCAAGGGCATGCCGCTTCAGCAGATTTAGAGGATGAAGATGAAGGGATGCTTTTGGGGGACGATCTTGATCTGCAAGAGGATACGGATTTTGAAATGGAACTCGATGAAGCGCAAGAGAGCGGCAGCGTTTTAGACAAAGACGACGTGCAGCAGGTTCAAGAGCTTTTGGAAGAGACCGAACACGACGATCTCGAGTTTGACGATATGTTGGATTTTGAGGAAGACGAACCCGTAAAAGCGCCGAAAAAAGAGGCTAAAGATGCGGAACTTGAGGACGCTTTGGATTTTGATCTGGACGATATGGCATGGGACGACGAAGAAGCAGGCATAAAAAAAGAGGAGCCACTAGATAGATTGGACAAAGAGGATCAACTTAGTTTCGAAGATGATTTGGAACTGGAATCAGCTGCAACGGATGCGGATTCTTTGGAAGACTTAGAAGACTCAGAAGACTCAGAAGAACCGGCCGATACCGAAGATGCCAAAGAGAGCGAAGAAAATAGTTCCGAAGAAGAGGATTCGGCACTTTTAGAAGAGTTCGAAGATTTTGATTTCGATGCCGAAGAAACACCTAAAGATGAAGAACTTTCCGATACTCTCGAAGATTTTGACCTAGAAGATGCACTCGCAGGGGAAGTTG
>JAQUCZ010000124.1 GCA_028685945.1 Sulfurimonadaceae bacterium
TCGCACATATTTTTAACCGTCCACATTGTTTTCAACGACAAAATCTCTTTGGTGGATGCCCATGCGGTAACCGATAGTTTGGAGGAGAAGTTTCAAAAATGTTTTGAGGATAAAACCGTCCATGCGCTGATCCATATGGATCCGTATGACGATTCAAAGGTAGATAAAAAACACTAAAGTTTTTGTATAACCCACAAACTAGATTCCGTGTCAAAACAAGGGAACCGTTCACGAAGTGATGTTTCTTCAGCGCACGGAATGACGGAAAGTACAAGACTTTCTCACTCTTAACTCGATTCAGGGTCTAAGTTTTTGGAAAATACTCTTAAAATTTCATGGCATGTAAAAAATCACATGCCATGAAAATTATCTGGCAAACTCCACCGCTCTGCTCTCGCGGATGACGCTTACTTTGATCTCTCCCGGATATTGCACCTTCTCTTCGATCTCTTTGGCAATCTCGCGTGCCAGAAGAATAGACTCGTCGTCGTTCACAAGCGTTGCATTGACGATGACGCGCACTTCACGCCCCGCGTTGATTGCGTAGGCTTGTTTGACGCCGTTGTGCTCGCTTGCGATCTCTTCGATCTCGGTTACCCGTTTTAAGAAGCTCTCAAGCACTTCGCGTCTTGCACCCGGACGGGCGGCAGAGAGCGCATCTGCGGCACATACCGCGCCGCACTCGATCGAGTGGATATCTTCGTATCCGTGGTGGGCGTAGATTGCGTTGATAACGACGCTGTGTTCGTTGTAACGGTTACATATCTGCGCACCCAAATCGACGTGGTTCCCCTCGTGTTCGTGGGTAAGCGCCTTGCCTATATCGTGAAGCAATCCCGCACGTTTGGCAAGTGCCACGTCGCCGCCCATCTCTGCCGCCATAATCCCTGCCAAATGCGCCACTTCCAAAGTATGCGCCAAGGCATTTTGCCCGTAACTCGCACGGTAACGCAAACGCCCGATCAGCTTCATAAGCTCGGGGTGCATCACGCCTATCTCAAGGCGCGCTACGATCTCTTCCCCTTCGCTTAAAATCGAAGCTTCAAACTCGTCGGAGACCTTCTCGAATATCTCCTCGATCCGCGCAGGCTGAATACGGCCGTCTTCTATAAGCAACTGCAGCGTTTTCGTCGCGATCGCACGGCGATAAAGGTTAAAACTGCTCACCAAAATCGCATTTGGCGTATCGTCGATGATAATATCGACCCCCAAAAGGGTTTCGAGGGTCTTGATATTACGCCCCTCTTTACCGATGATGCGACCTTTAAGCTCATCGTTTTCAAGATGGATGGTATTGGTCAAGCGCTCCGAAGCAAACTCACCCGCAAAACGGCTTGTCGCCTGTGCCAAAATATAATTGGCGCGTTTTTTCGCTTCGTTTTTCGCTTCGTTCTCGTAACGTCTGACGATATGCGCGATCTCCGAACGAGATTTCTCTTCCACTTTTTCCAAAAGCACTTTTTGTGCTTCGGCTTGGGTCATCCCCGCGCTGTGTTCTATGGCATGGAGCACGTCTTCCAACTTCTCTTCATATCTCTTTTTTAAGAGGTTTAAAGATTTTTCGTTTCTCTCTAAGTCAATCTTTTTTGCTTTTAAAGCGACACGTTCCTCATGAAGGTTTTTCTCTTCATTTTGTTTATATCTTTTAAAGTTTTGCTCTTTTCGTATCACGTCGTCTTCGCGCGCAAACAGATCCGCTTTGGCACGCTCTTTGGCGCTTTCGTACTGTTTGAGTGCTTCTAGCTCAATCTCTTGGGCTTTGAGGTTCGATTTTTGCAAAAGCAGTTGCGCTTCACTCTCTATGGCGCTCGCTTTTGCCTTTGCTTTATCGACGTAAATATCAAAATTTGCATTTGAGATTTTTTTAGAGATGAAAAATCCGATTAAACCGCTTAGGGTAGCGACGGAGCTACCAAGCAGTATCTCGTTTAACATCCTTTGTTCCTTTTTTTTCTAGCCGACCTTCGGGCGTGAGGAGCAAATCACATTTGACGTCGTAATGATCGCAAATAAATTTTTTGGTGGTACAAAGTTCAGGTTGTACAAAAATAGTGTAGGGTCTCATTTGCAGTTTTGCAAAGAAACGATCGTACATCCCTTTTCCAAAACCCACTCTTTGTAAATTCCCGTCTACCCCGACCGCAGGCACTATGGCTATATCAATTTTTTTAATAGTTCTTAAAGTGTTTCCCGCTTCAAATATTCCAAACTTTTTCTTCGTAAGCGGTAATCTAAATGGTACCATTTTAAAACTTTCACCTTCCATAAACGGCAAAAATATTTTGTTCTTCTTGCGTAGTTTTAAGAGGGTTTTCACGACGTTTGCTTCAAACTCCAAGGGGTAAAAAAAGAGGATTTTTTTGTTTGAAACATTTTGCAACATGCCGTAAAGTTTCATGTTGAGTTTATTGTCTTTGTAATATTTATTGTGGCTTGAAGCATTTTTCATTTTTGCCAAGCATTTTTCTCGAAAAATCGTTTTTGTAAGAGGCATGTAAATTCTTTATAGATATAATTTCGTCCAATTTTACTGAAAAACTCAAAAAAAGGTCTTAAAACATGTTTACAAAAACCCTCCTTAGTTCTCTTTTGGCATTATCGTTTCTTTTTCACGGATGTTCCGACGACGCCGCAGAGGAAGCAAACAGCATGATCGCAACAAACGAATATATTCTCACCTCTACCGACATGACGCAGTTTGTCGTAAAAAAAGAGGGGGAAGGCTTTGTGGTAGAGGGGCAAAACAAAGTGATTATTTTCGATATTTTTGCCACATGGTGCCCTCCATGCCAAGACTCCGCTTCCCATCTTAGCGCCTTGCAGGAGAAATACAAAGAGGATCTTCTCATCATCGGCGTAACCATCGAAGACACCGTTACCAACGAAAAGCTAAACGAGTTTAAAAACACCTACAAAGCCGACTACACGCTCGTGAACTCGGCGGAAAACCACCGTTTCATAGACGCTTTGGCGACACACCTCGAACTGGGTGCGCGTTTTCCTATCCCCGTGATGGCGATTTATAAAGACGGAAAACTCGTCAGCCACTACCTCGGCGCCATCCAAGAGGAGTTTTTAGAAAGCGATATCAAAAAAGCGTTGGGTAAATAAAACAATGTTCGGATTTATCAAAAACTCCCTCAAAAAGACCGTAGAAGCGATTAAAACGGTCGCACCCAAAAAGAAAATCACCTTCACAAAAGAGGAGATCGAAGATATCCTTCTCGAAGCGGACGTAGAATACCCGCTTATCGAGATTATTCTCAACGAAATCTACCAAGACAAAGTTACCAGAGAGATTCTGCGTTCCAAACTCTTAGCAACCCTCGCGCATACCTCCTACAAAGAGCCCGAATTTAACGCTCCTTTTGTGGAACTTATCATCGGGGTTAACGGAGCGGGGAAAACCACGACCATCTCCAAACTTGCCCTGCGCTATAAAAACGAAGGAAAAAAAGTGATGCTCGGTGCGGGCGACACGTTCCGCGCCGCGGCGATCGAGCAGCTTACCCTTTGGGCAAAAAGGCTCGAGATCCCCATCGTCTCTTCGCAGCAGGGGCACGACAGCTCCGCCGTAGCGTACGATACGATCGACTCGGCGAAAGCCAAAGGATTTGACCACGTCATTATCGACACCGCGGGACGTTTGCATACAAAAACCAACCTTGCAAACGAACTCAAAAAAATCCACCGCATCTGCGACAAAGCTCACAGCGGAGCACCTCACCGCACCGTGCTTATCATAGACGGCACCCAAGGAAACTCCGCGATCGCCCAAGCCAAAGCATTTAGCGAGATGGTCAAGATCGACGGGATCATCATCACCAAACTCGACGGTACCGCAAAAGGGGGAAGCATCTTTAGTATCGCTTATGCGCTCGGGCTTCCTATCCTCTTTATAGGTACGGGGGAACAACCCGAAAACCTTACGCCGTTTGATAAATACGAGTTTGTCGACGGACTTTTGGATGCGATCTTTAGCGAAGAGGATGCGTAGTGGCGTTTAGCCCCAAAACCCCTTACCTCGCAACCGACGGTATCGTAGAGATCACGGACGAGGCGGGCGAGTTTTTGGGGATCGTGCTCATTGCGCGCAAAAATCCGCCGCTGGGGCTTGCATTGCCGGGCGGTTTCGTCGATGTAGGCGAGAGGGTCGAAGATGCCCTGACACGCGAAATGCGCGAAGAGATATCGCTCGATGTTTCTCTGCAATACCTTTTGGGAATCTACTCCGACCCCGCGCGCGATTGTCGTTTTCATACCGCTTCAGCCGTTTATGTCGCTAAAGCCTCACACATGCCCAAAGCCGCAGACGACGCAAAAGAGGCGTATGTTTTTTCGCTTGATACCATCCCTTTTGACAAACTCGTTTTCGACCACAAAAAAATCTTAGAAGATTATCTCACGGTGCGTGCCAAAGCGAAACGTTAAACAAGCCCCTCTTGCCCCAGCCTGTAAAGCGCAAAATCGTATTTGAGCGGGTCGGCAGCATCAAACTTTTTGAGGGTGTTTGTCAGCTCTATCGCCGCTTGCAAATCATAGGTTTTACGGCTTAAAAGCCCTAATTTGCGAGAAACGTTAAAAGTGTGGGTATCGAGCGGAATAATCAAATCGGCGCTATCAACCCCATGCCAAAGCCCCATGTCGATGCAGTCTTTACGCACCATCCAACGCAAAAACATCATCCAGCGTTTGAGCGCTCCCACACCTTTGATTTTACTCGTAACCTGCGAAAGTAAAAAAGTGTAACCCGCCGAGGCATGCGGGTAGAGCGCGCCG
>JAQUCZ010000125.1 GCA_028685945.1 Sulfurimonadaceae bacterium
CTTTGAGCATCTTTAGCTGTGCCTGCGCACTTTGAAGTTCAAGTGCGGCGTTTTGAAGGTTTTCTAGGCTTGTGGCATGTGCCTCATAGAGCTTTGTTTGTCTTTCGTGGTTGATTTTTGCCAGATCGAGCTGTGCTTCTTTCTCTACCAAAGAGGATTCTTGATACACAAGCTGCGCGCGCTGCTGATCCACTTTTGCCATAAAAAGAGTCACGTCTATCTCCGCTAAGAGTTGCCCTTTTTTTACGCTGTCGCCGATATCGACGTGGAGCTTTTTAAGCTGCCCCGACACCTGCGCCCCCACATCGACATACTCGCGCGGAGCGAGTTTGCCCGTAGCGGTCACAACGTTTTCGATATCGCCGCGAACCACGTCTGCGGTTTCAAAGTTTTGTTCCACTTGCCCGTTTGTAAAAAACTCCGTATATCCGAAGTACCCGCCGCCTAAAAGAGCAACTACTACTCCCGCAACCAACCATTTCGCTTTATTTTGCATTTAAATCCTACTTGTTTTCTAATGTAATACACTGTATGAGCAAAGCCCATACAGCGGCAGGGACAAATGTCCCTCCAACCCCCTAAAGCTACCTCTCTCCATCAGAGAGAGGAGAACGAGGACGCTTCGCGTTCTTTTTCATATACAACAATAAACCCGTTATCCCAAAAAGCGGCATTAAAAGGGAAGCCAAAAACATCAAAGCCTGCCCGATCGCTCCGAAAAACACCCCCGTATGCAGCGCCAACATGCTCGACATCAGTTTGGAGCTGAGTTCTTTCTCTTCATAACGCTCATGCTTCAATACTTCGCCTGTTTTTAGATCCAGCTCGAATCTGTTGCGCGCATACGGGTGTTGCGGGTTTCTATCGAGATAAAAGAAGGCGTATTTTACACCGTTTTGCGGCACCAAAAGGGTTGTCTCGGAGTAAAGATTCTTGGCATGGTGATCAAAGTCTTCAAACGCCTTTTCGATGGCATGTGCATCATTTACGACACCCCCGCGCCCTTTTTGTTCAGAGCCCGATGCACTTTTTTGCATCCCGCCGCCCGCTCCGGGGCGCTGCGGTTTTTCTACGCCGCTTATGGCATGTAAAGCCTTATTATACCACTCGTACGACCAATACAGCCCGCTAAGAGACGCCAAAAGATACAGCGGTAAAACCCACATGCCAAGGGCTGCATGGATACCGTACAAAAAACTTCGACCCTTTGCTTTTGGGTTAAACTTGAATGCGCCCATAAACCCCCGCTTGATCTTTGGCATGTAGAGGTACACCCCGCTTGCCAAAAGAAAAAGGAGGATCAAAACGCTCGCACCCACGATCTGCTTGCCGACTTGATGGAGCATCAAACGGCGGTGCAGATCCTCTACCGCATGAAAAAACTCCTCCCCGCGCACGTCTGGTAAAATCTCACCCGTATAAGGGTTTACGAAAATATTTTCCCCTTTTCTGTGCTCTTTACTTGCAACGGCTATTTGTGCCGATGCGTGCGAATCTTGCGAAAGGGTGATACGTAAAATCTTCGCCCCCTCTTTTTGGTTTAAAAACCTCTCGATTAAAACAGCCATCGGGAGCTTCCCATCCTGCGTAGGGGTGACGCTATAGCTATCTTGATTTATAAGACGAAGTATCTCTTTTTCGTACGATAAAAGCGCACCGCTAATCCCCACGACAGATAAAACGAGTGCGGCCGCGAGTCCAAGATAAAGATGTAAGGTGTGGAATATTTTTCCCATGAAATTCCTTTTTTTGTTGCGGATGCAATGGTATCAAACCGATATTAACCCAATATTAATAAATTGATAATGATTTTTAAAAACGAAGCAAGTGCGCAAGGTGCGCACTTTGAAGCTAGATTTTGACGTTCATACTCAGCCAAAACTCACGCAGTTTTGCTTTTGTATTGTAATCGTCCGTGTAGGTCGCCTCCCAGTTGCCTGGTGTGCCGCTAAATGTGGTCGTGTAGGTCGTAAAATCACGGTCTAGCAAGTTATTCACACGCCCTACCAAGGTAACGTTTTCGTTTGCTTTATAACGTACACCCGCGTTGAGCACGTTGTAGTCCTTATAATAAAGCGCGCTGTTTGTGGTTGCATCCCAGTCCCTAAAACGATCTTTTTCCCCCGTGAAAATCAGATAGGTAGCGAGTTTATCCGTTGGCATGTAGTCGATGGCGACGTTGTACATATGCTTCGCGGTATTGGTAAGGGGCTGCCCCATGCTCGCTCCGCTTTTTTGTTCCGAATCTGTATAGGTGTAGTTTCCTCTTAGAGCTATTTCCGGGATAATATGCACCTTTGCCGCAACCTCTACCCCTTTAATAACCGCTTCGTCTATGTTGATCTTCTTACGGTAGGTCGTGTATCCAAGACTCGTCCACCCCGCACCAAGATCGACCCCGACCGTCTCGCCGCTTTGGATCTTGTCTTTAAAATCGTTATGGAAATAGGTGACGTTAAAAGTATCTTTACGCGTATTTTCGTAATAAAGCGCTATCTCTTTGTTCACGCTTTTTTCGGGTTTGAGGTCGGGGTTTCCTACAAACGGGCTTGTTCCCTGACCGCCGAATCCCGTGATTCCGTCAAAGAGATCGGAGGTTTTTGGGGTTTTATACCCTGTTCCTACACCCCCTTTGATCGTCCAGTCGCCCAAGAAGCTATACACCCCGTAGATTCTCGGGCTTGTATTGCTTCCAAACACCTCGTGTTTGTCGTAACGCGCACCTGCGGTAAGAGTAAAGCCCTCAAACATATACCAGTTCTCTTCGGCAAAAAGCGCCCATTGTTTATGGGGCTGCACTTTGCCCGCTTGGACGCCGCTCGTGTCGGTCATACCGAACACCCCGTCTTCCATCTCGGCATCGATATACTGAAACCCTAAAATAACCAGATGCTCCTCTAGGGGAATATCGACCTTGCCGTCCACCGTGAGCTGTCTGGTCTCCATAATACGCTCCGGACGCGGCAAGAAAGCGTTCAGCCGGGCTAACTGGGCGGGAGTGAGATTACTCATATCTGCATTGCTACATCCCGCGGCACCCACTCCTGCAACACACGCCGCGTCCCAAAGCGCCTGCAAATCGATTCGCTCGTCTACGCTAAAAGGGAGTGAACGCCCGAAATTCGCCGTCGTGACCTCGTACGCGCTGAGTTTTGTTTTTGCCGCGTCCCAATCCCCTTCGTAGCTAAGCGACCACTGGTCACGCTCGAACTTCTGCTCTTTTGCATACCCTACGCGCGGTTGCACTTTCCCCCCGCTCGCGCGCCAGATCGAATCAATCGAATCTATGGTTCCAACCTGCCCTTCGGCATTGTCGTAGCGCTGGCGGGATGTTTCTATATCAAAAACAAACTCGTGTTTTTCGTGCGGCTTATAAGAGAGGCGCGCACCGAGATTGTAGTTTTCGTTTGCAACCGTTCTTCCGCCGCCGCCAAAGCCGAGTTCCCTCTCAACCACATTCCCGTCGGGATCAATCGTGCTTGCGTATTCGGGGTTGGAGGCGTCTTTGTTATATTTGCTCGCACGAAGCCCCAAACCGAGAGTGTCTTTAACGATCGGCCCCATCACCGCAATGTCTAAAGTACGATCATCCCCGAACGCATCGTTTGTCTGAATAGTTTGACTCACCGTTGCCGAAGCGACCCACTCGTTAGAGATTTTTTTGGTGATAATATGCACCACCCCGCCTATCGCATCGGCTCCGTACAGGGTCGCCATAGGTCCGCGTATCACCTCGATACGCTCGATCATCTCGAGTGGCGGAATATGGTTTTGCTGGTTCCCGCCGAAGTTGTTGGGGTAGATGTCGCCGACGTTGTTTTGGCGTTTACCGTCGATAAGCAAAAGGGTATAATCCCCGCCCATCCCGCGAATACTCACACTTCCCTGCCCCGTCTTATCGCGCGTTTCGCCTATATCGACCCCTTCGGTCTCGCGTACGGCATCAAGCAGGTTGGTATAAGAGCGTTTTTGCAGCTCCTCTTTGGTAATCACGCTGATACTCGCAGGCGCATCGGTGATCTTTTGTTCGTACCCCGCGGCACTCACGACCTTGACTGCTTCAAGCTCTACATCGTTGGCATGTGCAACGTGTGCAAGCAACATAGGCACCGCTAAACTCAGTGCAATCTTTTTGGTTTTTTCTCTTGGCATGGTACTCCCCATTTTTTCTTTTTAAATGGCTGGCTACTAGCACAAGTTTTGAAAAAAACCCTACATTTGCTGGCTAAAATTATGCGATACGGAATTGTCTCCGTACAAATAGTTTTTTTACAGGCTAAAGCCTGTGTTACGAATCTTAGTCCGTCCCGAATTAATTGAGTGCAAAAGCAACCGGCAAGACCACTCTCGAGACGGCTTGCGGATTGGGCAATATCGCTTCGCTGAGGCGTGTTGCGGCTTGCAACGCACTTTTATCAAGCAGTTTGTACCCCGAAGATTTTTGCAACATAACCTCAAGCAATTTCCCCGAGGTATCGATCACCAAAATAAGCTCGACGATCCCCGTTTGCCCCATTCTTTTTGCCATGTTGGGGTATTTGAGGTTGGCTAAAACCATATCGCGGATGATCTCGAAGTTTGTTTTGACAAACTCCTCTTCCAAAGTAGCCGCACTCGGCATAGGAGTAACCTCGGTGGGTTCCAAAGCTGCCGTCTCAATTGCTTCGATGGGCTCTACGATCTCCTCTTGAACGACCTCTTGTTGTGTCTCTTGCACCTCTTCGATCACCC
>JAQUCZ010000126.1 GCA_028685945.1 Sulfurimonadaceae bacterium
GGGTAATGAGGGTGAGTGGCTGCATCAGCGTTTGCTCCAGAGTTTTTGGTTGAGTTTGAGTTCTTCCACCAATCCCAGCGTCATGTTGAGGGTTTTTATGTACTCTATGGCGACTTTATACTCAAGTAAAGAGCTAAAAAGGGTCGGTTCAAAAAGGTCTTTGTCGTAGTAGATGGCGATATAGAGGCGGTTGTCTTTGAAGGAGAGATAAACGTTGTGCTGCGATTTGTTTTTCAGCTGCAAAATCTTTTGCATCAGCGTATGGCTGAGGATGTAGCGCGCTTCGATCTGATCGCTTGCATACACCACGAACTCTTTTTCAAAAGCGGGATCGTCCATCTTCACCAACTCCCCTCTGCCTATGGCATGTGACTGAAACCAACCGCCAAGAAGGTCGCCGAAGGTTTTTTGCGCCGTGTCGGGAAGAACAAGCGTCGTACCGTGAAAGTTTTTTGGAAAATCGGTGACGATGTAAAGCCCTCTAAAAATGGTGCTCCAGCTTGTGCGCCCTTTGGAATCTTTGTGCTTTTTTTCGGCGTGAATATCGGAGAACTCGATGGGGACGCCGTCGATGTTGCCGCTAATATGGTCGTTGCCGCTAAGACGATCGGGCACACTAAAAAGGGTGCTTGCTTCAAATTTTCTTTGGTCGAGATGGTTGTTTTCGAGGTAGTGAAGCTGCGGGTCTATGGCATGTATGAGAGGTTTGATGATCTGTTGTTTAAACGCTTTGGTGTAGTCTTGCAAAAGCAGTTTCGCTACAAACGAGATGATCCCCATAGAGAGAAAAGATAAAATAACGATCGCATCGAAGGAGACGACGTCGTTTTTAAGCAACATGCCAAGGATAAAAAGCGCGATAAGTGCGATAAAACCGCTGCTAAGAAGCACGCGGGAGCGAACCTGCGCGCGCTCTTTTTCGAGCATTTGGAGTTTTGGATAGAGCGTTTTGTAGTAAAAATCGGTGAGTTCGCTGACGCTCTTCATCTATTTGAAAAGCTCCTTGACGTCGACGTTTTGGCGCTGTGATTCAGGGATCTCAAACACCTCTTTTCGGGTATAGCGCATCGCACTTGCCATAAAGTTTGTCGGGATCATCTCGATGGCGTTGTTGTAGTCGGTGACCGCTTGGTTGTAGGCGCGGCGTGCGGCGGCTATTTGCTCCTCTATTTCGTTTAAGGAGTGTTGGAGGTGGATCATGTTTTCGTTGGCTTTAAGCTCGGGGGTAGTTTTCTACCGCAACCATGATCGACCCCAAAGCGGAGGTGACTTTGGCATCGAGCTCTATCTTTTGGTGTTCGGAGACGTTTGGTTTGTTCGCTTCGGCACGCAGTTTGGTCACTTGTTCGAGGAGCGATTTTTCATGCTCCATATATTTGCTCACGCTCGCTACAAGGTTGGGGATAAGGTCGTAGCGCTTTTTAAGCACCGCATCGACGCTGGCGAAGATGTTTTCGACTTGGTTTTTTTTCGAAACCAAAGAGTTGTACATTAAAACAAGAATAACGGCTATAACGGCTAGGATGATGAGAGAGACTGGCATGTGCTTCCTTTATAACGAGAAATATGAAATATTGTAGTGAAGTTTATCTTAAAACTTTACAAGTATAAGTAAAGCATTACGTAAGAGATGGTACTATTGCCCGAGATACTAACCTCTCTTTTATAAAGTGACAGAAGATGCAAAAAATCTATATAGCCGGTTTCGACGTATTTGAAGAAGATGCGATAGCCAGAGGCAAAAAATACACGAGTTTATGCCGAGAGTACGGCTTTATCGGCATGTACCCGCTTGATAACGAAGTCGATTTTTCCAAAGCCAAACATACCGTAGCGGAGGTGATTTTTAAAGCCAATACGGCGATGATACGCCAAGCCGACATCATCATCGCCAATCTCAACCCTTTTCGGGGCAAAGAAGCCGACAGCGGTACCGTTTGGGAGTGCGGCTACGGGTTTAGTCTGGGGAAAAAAGTGTACGGGTATATGCAAGATACCCGCCCTTACCTAGAGCGTTTCTCGGAGGCACAGAGGGAACAAAGAGGGGAGATGTTTTGGGATAGTGAAGGGCGTTTTATAGAAGACTTCGATCACCCCGTAAACCTTATGATCGCATGTTCGGCTTTAGAGATCGTACAGGGCGGGTTTGAAGACGTGCTTAAGAGAATCGTTCGATGCGAGTAGTAACATTTTTATTTCTTATTTTTGCGGCATCCGCTCTCTTAAGTGCCGAAGCAAATAAAAAGCTTGAGAGCATCTCGGTGCAGCTGCATTGGAAATACCAGTTCGAGTTTGCGGGATTTATCGCCGCCAAAGAGAAGGGGTTTTACGAAGAAGTGGGGCTGGATGTCAAGCTCAAAGAGTACGAACATGCCACCGACATCGTCGATGAGGTGCTAAAGGGCAGAGCGAACTTCGGCGTGTACAACTCCAACATTTTGCTCGATTTTTTACACGACAAACCGATCGTTTTGCTCTCTTCTTATTTCAAGCGCTCCGCTTTGGTGCTTGTAACAAAACCCCACATTAAAACCCCGCGCGATCTCATAGGCAAGACGATCATGGCAAACGGAAAAAAGGACTTCGATATTAATTTTAAACCCTTTTTTAAACGCCACGGCATCGAAACCGATGCGTTTTCTTTCGTAGAACACACCTACGACATAAAGGATTTTTTAGACTCTAAGGTCGATGCAATGAGTGCTTTCATTTCCGATCAGCCCTATGCACTCGATGCACTCGGAGTTCCTTATAACATCATCAATCCCAGCGATTTTGGAACCTTCAATCTGCAACTCGAGCTTTTTACCTCCAAAGCGGAACTTTTGGCGCATCCGCAACGGGTAAAAAACTTTCGGGATGCAACGATCAAAGGGTGGGAATACGCGCTTGCCAATCAAGAGGAGATCATAGAGATTATCTATGAAAAATATTCTCAGGCAAAAACGAAAGATTTTTTACGAAACGAAGCGACGGAGGTGCTCAAGCTGATTCTCCCTTACACCTACAACATCGGTTCGATCGACAAAAATTTTTTAGAGCGGCAGTTGGAACTGTTTAAACAAGATTACAACCAAGTCGCCAATAAAACGATCGACGAGTTTCTTTATAAAAAACCCAAAAAAGAGTTCACCAAAGAGGAGAAAGAGTACCTCAAATTTCACACCTCGATCCCGCTTTGTTTGCAGCACGACCAGTTTCCCTTCGACGGATACGAAAACAAAACCCATATAGGGATCACGGCGGATATTTTTGCGCTTCTTGCAAAAGATTTGGGAGTGAAATTTACGCCGCTTCCTTCGCAAAGCCATGACGAGCTCTCCGAAAAACTCCGAAACAATAGTTGCTCCTTGCTTTCGTTTATGCCTGCAACCTCGAAACATTTTGAAAATATGCGGGCTAGCGAGCCTTTTACCGAAAGCCCTTTCGTGCTTATAACCAAGCTTGACAAGTCGTTTGTGCAAAACGCTTCGCAGCTTAAAGAACGCACCCTTTTTGTGGAGTTTGCAGCGTATAAAGAGCATCTGTTGCGCATCTACCCGTTTTTGCGTATCGAGGTGGAGGAGGATATCGATGCGATGATGCAAAAGGTGCTCTCCAACGAGGCGTTCGGGTGCGTGACGCTCGATGAGAAAGCGGATTATCTTATCAACCAAGTCGGCTACGGAAAACTAAAAATCAACGGTTTCTTGGCAAAAAACGACCCGATGGGGCTCAGTATCGGGGTGGCGCAAAACGATCCGATTTTACATTCGATCCTCAATAAAGCGCTCCATAACATTCCCGAGAGAGCGATGCAAAATATCTTTCAAAACTGGCTTTTAAAGCGCTACGAACCCAAAAAAGATTACTCTCTCGTTTTGGAAATTTTTCTCGCTTCGCTGCTGATCGTGGTGCTGATGTACTACTATCTCAGACGCCTTAAATCTTCCAATCACGAGCTCACCTCGCTGCTTCAGGAAAAAACCAAAGAGCTGCATAAACTCAATCTTTTCTTGGAACTTACCGTCAAAGAGAAAGTACAAGAGCTCGTGCAAAAAGACAAGCTCCTCACCGCTCAGTCTAAACAGGCAGTGATGGGGGAGATGATCCAAATGATCGCGCACCAATGGCGCCAACCTCTCTCGACGATCACGCTGCAAATCTCCAATCTTCAGATCAATCAGATGCTTGGCAAACATATCGACGAGGAGCAAGCGCAAAAAACCCTCTCCTACATCAGCGAAACCATTATCTACCTCTCCGAGACGATCGATGATTTTCAAACCTATTTTAGCCCCGACAAAGAGGCGATCCACATGGAGGTGCACGAGGTGCTCCAAAAAGCGCTCACCTTTGCGCTGCCGCGGATAAAAAGCGAAAATATCACCCTTAACGTCAAGCGTTCGGCAGATATCTACGCCGAGATATATATCAACGAACTTGTTCAAGTGATCCTCAACATGCTCAACAACGCCATCGACGCATTTAACACCGTAGAGAGGGAACACAAAGAGATTTCACTTTACGTCGAGCACGAGGGGGAGAAGGTGAAAATCTACATAGAAGACAACGCTTGCGGCATCACCGAAGAGAACATCGAACGCCTTTTTGAGCCCTATTTTAGTACCAAAGGGCGCAACGGCACGGGTCTTGGGCTTTATATGTCGCAGATGATTATAGAGAAGCAGTTTAACGGCTCCATAGAGGTGCGAAGCTCCCCCGCGGGAAGTACGTTTATCGTGAGTATTACGCAG
>JAQUCZ010000127.1 GCA_028685945.1 Sulfurimonadaceae bacterium
CCGATCTCCCCAATTTAAACACGGGGATTGCAACGGTGTATCGAACCCTCTCCCTTTTGGAAGATTCCAATATGGTTACCTCCCTCTCTTTTGGAGCACAGGGGAAAAAATACGAACTCGGCGCCAAAGAGCACCACGACCATATGATCTGTACCGAATGCGGTGCGATCACCGAATTCGTCGATGAAGAGATCGAAAAAAGACAACATAAAATAGCCGACCAACTCGGATTTAAAATGACCGATCACTCGATGCAGATATACGGCATCTGCCAAAACTGTCAAACTAAAAAATAAAGGATACTCTATTGGCTTTTGAAAACAAATATATACAACTTAGAATAGAAAAAGCGGCATTACTCAAAGACGCGGGAATCAACCCCTACGCAAACGATTCAAAAAGAAATACCACGATCAAAAAATTTCTCAACGTCAACTCCGACGTTGCAAACAAAGAGAACCAGCGTGACGAGAAGCGCGTGTACGTCGTAAGCGGTCGTATCAAATTTTTCCGCGTAATGGGAAAAGCCAGCTTTATCAAAATAGAAGACGAAAGCGGCATGTTGCAAGTCTATGTTGCCCGCGACAACTTAAAAGAGAACTTCTATAACGACGTATTTAAAAAGAATATTGAAGTGGGAGATATCGTCGAGGTTACGGGTTACCCGTTTCTCACGGGGCACGGAGAACTTTCGCTACATGCCAACGACGTAAAGCTTCTCACCAAAGCGATCGCGCCGCTCCCTGAAAAATTTCACGGAATCACCGACAAAGAGACGCGCTACCGTAAACGTTACCTTGACCTTATTATGAACGCAGAGGTGCGCAAAACGTTTCAAATCCGCTCCCGCGTTATCTCTTTGACGCGCCGTTTCTTTGAAGACAAAGGGTTTTTAGAAGTTGAAACACCGATGATGCACCCTATCGCAGGCGGAGCCAATGCAAAACCGTTTGTAACCCACCACAACGCTTTGGGGGTTGACCGTTACTTAAGAATCGCGCCGGAACTTTACCTCAAACGTCTTATCGTCGGGGGGTTTGAAGCGGTTTTTGAGATCAACCGCAACTTTAGAAACGAGGGGATGGATGCAACCCACAACCCGGAGTTTACCTCGATAGAGTTTTACTGGGCGTATAAAACCTATAAAGATTTGATCGAAATAACAAAAGAGTATTTTCACTATTTGTTCGATCATTTAGATTTGCCCACTATACTTCCTTACGGCGAAGTGGAGGTTGATTTTTCACAATTTAGCGAAGTTCCTCTCATAGAATCTCTCTCTAGCATCGGCGGCGTACCGCAAGATATCGTCAACGATAAAGAGAAGATTTTGACCTATTTACGATCGAAAAACCTCGAAGCTAACGCTTCTATGAGTTTGGGGCAGCTTCAAGGGGAACTGTTTGACGAGTTTGTCGAAGCAAAACTTATCAACCCCACTTTTATCACCGAGTATCCGGTCGAAATTTCGCCGCTTGCAAGAAGAAACGACGCCAACCCTGCGATCACGGAGCGTTTTGAGCTTTTTATTGCGGGGCGTGAAATTGCCAACGCATTTAGCGAGCTTAACGATCCCGTCGATCAGTACGAGCGCTTTAGAGCACAGGTGGAATCCAAAGAGGGGGGCGATGACGAAGCACATGCCATGGACGAAGATTTCGTCGAGGCACTCAGCTACGGCATGGCACCCACTGCGGGTCAGGGTATCGGGATCGATAGGCTTGTGATGCTTTTAACCAACGAGCATTCCATTAGAGACGTCTTGCTCTTCCCTGCGATGAAACCGCTCTCAAGCGAAGAGAAAGCACGCGAAGAAGAAGAAATTAACCAAACAAACTAAATACAGGAGAAACAAATGAGTTTTTTACAAGAGTTCGATAACGAGATTTACGATTTATGTCAAAAAGAGTTGGAGCGTCAAACCGACCATTTGGAGATGATTGCATCCGAAAACTTCACCCTGCCTGCGGTTATGGAAGCTATGGGAAGCGTGTTTACAAACAAATATGCAGAGGGTTACCCTTATAAACGCTACTACGGCGGGTGTGAATATGCCGACGGCGTTGAGCAATTGGCGATTGATCGTGCATGTAAACTTTTCGGTTGTAACTACGCAAACGTCCAACCCCATTCGGGAAGCCAAGCAAACGGTGCGGTGTATGCGGCACTTTTACAAGCGGGCGACAAAATCTTAGGGATGGACTTAAGCCACGGCGGACACTTAACACACGGAAGCAAACCGAGCTTTTCGGGTAAAAACTACCAAGCGTTTTACTACGGCGTAGAGCTTGACGGTCGTATCAACTACGACAGAGTGATGGATATAGCAAAAATGACGCAACCAAAAATCATCGTGTGCGGGGCGTCTGCATATGCAAGAGAGATCGATTTTGCTAAATTTAGAGAGATCGCCGATGCGGTAGGCGCCATTCTTTTTGCCGACATCGCGCACATTGCAGGACTCGTAGCAGCAGGCGAGCACCCTAGCCCGTTCCCTCATGCAGACGTCGTTACGACAACGACACACAAAACGCTTGCAGGTCCACGCGGCGGTATGATTATGACAAACGATGAAGAGATCGCCAAAAAAATCAACTCTGCTATCTTCCCGGGTCTTCAAGGCGGACCGCTTGTTCACGTCATCGCGGCAAAAGCGGTAGGGTTTAAATACAACCTCTCCGACGCATGGAAAGCCTACGCTAAACAAGTTAAAGCAAATGCAAAAGTGCTTGCAGACGTACTTGTTAAACGCGGATTCGACGTAGTAAGCGGCGGAACAGACAACCACTTGGTGCTTGTTTCTTTCATCAATAGAGAGTTTTCGGGTAAAGATGCCGATGCGGCACTGGGTAATGCAGGTATTACGGTCAACAAAAACACCGTTCCGGGTGAGACAAGAAGCCCGTTTGTTACCTCGGGTATCCGTATCGGAAGCCCTGCTCTTACCTCGCGCGGTATGAAAGAAGCGGAGTTTGAGATTATTGCAAATAAAATTGCGGACGTACTCAGCGACATCAACAACACCGAACTTCAAAAAGCGGTCAAAGCCGAACTCAAAGAGCTTGCGCAAAAATTCGTAATCTACAACCAACCGACATACTAAGGAGCTTTGATGACGGCGATGGATCTTAAACTTATAAAGATGATTACCGATCACTACTGGATCAAACGCGATACGGTAGTCGATAAAATCTCTTTTAAGGGGCGCACTTTTTACAACAAGTTTGAGAAAGTCAATGCCCCGCTCAACCAAGCCGTTATCAACGATCACCTCAAAGGGGATATCACCGTCGCCCACTCTTTAGTGAACAAACTAAGCAAAGTTGAAAATATCGTTATCGACTACAACGGCAGAGATCCCGAGCGCTTCTACCATAAAACGCAACTTCTTTTGCGTGAAGAGGGGTTTATCAACTTTACCGCCTACAAAAGCAAAACAGAGGGACATCTGCACGTGTATATCCACAAAGGGCATACCACCCTGCACGAGGCGATCCAGCTGGGCAAAACCCTCTCGATGAAACTTGCCGCAAAACAGCCAAAACAATGGAGAATGTTCCCCAACGACGAGATGCCTCCCGAGTATAATATCCTCACTTTGCCGTACGAAGTGTATGCAAAAGAGCGCGGAGCATCGTGGTCGAAACATATGTAAAAAAACCTTTAGAGTGCGTCTCTAAGGGAAAATATTACATATTTTGGATATGATTAGCGCAAAACCAAAAAAGGGGTTTCTTTATGGAAGAAAAAAATGAACTCAACGATATTATTTTAAACAAAGGCAACGGTGCAAACCAAAATAAAAAGATTATTTTAGCCGTAGCGACACTGGGTATAGTTCTTATTATCGTGGTGATGCTTATGAACTCCCTTAGCTCAAGCGGTACCGACAACCTCCCGCAAGCCGTTTTACCTCCCGAACCTAAAATCGCTCAGACTACGCCCCAAGCCGAAGAAGACCCGCTTTTTGAAGAGGTGGAAGTGGTTCAGGAAAATACCCAAACAAACGACAACCTCGACCAGATAGCCCAAAAACTTAAAGCAGAAAGCCGTCAAGAGGCGGAGGTCGTTGCAACTCCCGTTGCAGAGGAAGAGATAAAACCCCAACCGGTAAAAGAGGAAGTAAAAAAAGCTGTTGCACAGCCAAAACCTGCACAACAGCAAGCACAAACGAAACCTGCAACGGGTAGCTACTATATCCAAGTGGGTTCTTTTGCAACCTACGAACCGAATAAAGCGTTTTTAAAATCGATCACCGACAAAGGGTTCAAATACACGTACCATAAAGTACATGCCAACGGTAAAACGATCAACAAAGTTCTCGTAGGGCCGTTTGGCTCCGAAAAAGAGGCGCGCAGCGCCCTTAGAAGTGTTCGCACTTCTATCGAAGCGGGTGCTTTTTTAACAAAAATCTAAACTCCCCTACGCCCCTTTGCCTAAAGGGGTAATTTTTCTTACAAGGTATCTAGCGTGATCTACTCAAAACAATTTTTCCTCGACCAGTTTGCCCCAATAGCCGTTTATGCCAAACTCAAGCACCTCTATCGCGATGAAATCTCCTACCTTTTTGAGAGTGCGGGACAAAGCGAAGGCAACTATAGTTTTATCTGCATCGGCGCAAGAGAGAGACTTCAATACGATCAAGACAAAACTCTTTATACAGATGCAGAGGGGATCGTACATGCCAAA
>JAQUCZ010000128.1 GCA_028685945.1 Sulfurimonadaceae bacterium
TTGTGGTTTTGTACTCTACGATCTCGAAAGAATCGGCGATAATACCGGCAAAATCGTTTTTCGGATTGAGTGTGACTATATTAAGCTCTTGGCCGTAAAGCGTTGCATCGGGGTAGGCATTTCCCCCGTCCGTATGGATAGTTGCCGTAAAATCGGGAAGTCTTGCTTGACTTTGGGTTACCAAAAAATAAAACGTATCGTAAAAATATCTATCGCTTTTTTTTCTATAGGGTACGGCATGGAGCGAATTGAGTCCGACTCCGTTTTCTTGTTTGTAGGTGATATCGTTGAAGTTTTCGAGCGTTGCGAGTGTCTTGATTGTGTAGGCGAAAATCTCCCCTTTGAGTATTCTTTGGGGGATCTTCGTCGTGCTTAGGTAGAGCACCTTTGGCATGGAACGGATCTCTTGCGTTTGATTCGCATCCTCGGCAAAAGATTCGTTTGCAAAAAGTGCAGATAATAAAAAAAATCCTAAGAGTAGGAGTGTTTTCACGCTTCTAAAAATCCTTGAAGCATCTTAACGCCGTCGTCTGAGCCTAAAAGTGTTTCCATGGCGCGCTCGGGGTGCGGCATAAGACCGAAAACCGTTTTCTCTTTGTTGCAAACGCCCGCTATCGCATCGACGCTTCCGTTTGGATTTTTCATCGCACCGCTTGCGTCGCAGTATTTTAGAAGCACTTGGTTATTTGCATAAAGTTCTGCAAGTCCCGCCTCGTCGATATAGTAGTTTCCGTCGTGATGCGCGATAGGAATATTCACAACGTCGCCCTTAGCAAGCTTTGTTAAAAAAACGTTATCGTTATTCTCCACTTTAAGGTGATGATGCTTCGATAAAAAGTGCAAACTCTCGTTTCTTTTAAGCGCTCCTGGTAAAAGTCCCGCTTCGGTTAAAACTTGAAATCCGTTACAGATCCCAAGAATTTTTCCCCCTTTGGCGGCATACTCTTTGACGGCTTGCATCACGGGGCTGAATTTTGCAATCGCACCGCTTCGAAGGTAATCTCCGTAACTAAATCCTCCCGCAACGACGAGAAGAGAAGTATCCTCGGGGATAGTTGTTGCTTTATGCCACACGATTTGTGTTTGTGCACCCAACTTTTCAAAAGCGTACTTCGTATCGTACTCGCAGTTTGTCCCCGGAAATTGAAGGATGCTTACTTTCATTTTACTATCTCGATCGTGTAGTCTTCGATAACCGTATTTGCCAAAAGCTCTTCACACATTTTCGTTACGTCCGCTTTTGCTTTTGCCTCGTCGCTTTCTTCAAGATTTAGAACAATTTGCTTACCGACGCGAACATCTTTTACATTCTCAAAATGGATCGAGTTAAGTGCGTGATGCACCGCTTTACCTTGAGAATCCAATACGCCTGCTTTGAGTGATACGTTAACAATTACTTTCATTATTTTTTTCCTAAAATTCTATTTAACACTTCTTCGTATGCGACTTTCAAACCGCCCAAACCTTGACGGAATCTATCTTTATCCATCTTTTCGCCGCTCTCTATATCCCAAAAACGGCAGTTGTCGGGGCTGATCTCATCGACCAAAATAATGTTGCCCTCTTTGTCCTTACCGAACTCGAGTTTAAAATCGACGAGTTTAAGCCCTTTTTCTGCAAAGTAAGGTTTAAGGATATCATTGATCTGGCGTGCTACGCGGCGCATTTTGTCTAACTCGTCTTGGTACTCTACAAGACCGAGAATAAGAGCATGTTGGTCGTTGATTTTCGGATCGCCGAGCGCGTCGTTTTTATAATCAAACTCTACCAAAGTAAACGGCAACACTTTACCGTCTTCAATCCCGAGATTGCGAGAAAGGCTTCCCGTTGCGATATTGCGCACGATCACTTCGATTAAAATTACGCTTGCTTTTTTATGCAACATATGGTTATCGTCCAGCATTTTCACGAAATGGGTTTGAATTCCGTGCGATTCTAAAAGCTTAAACAACTCCGTCGAAATTTTGTTGTTGAGCGCACCTTTACCCGCTTCGCTCGATTTTTTTTCACCGTTAAACGCAGTCAGATCATCTTTAAATTCAGAGATCACTAAGTTCTCATCATCCGTTAAATACAACTTTTTTGCTTTTCCCTCGTAAAGCAACGCTCTTTTTTCCATACTTTGACTATCCTTTCATTATTACTAAAGCTTTTAAAATGTCGACCGCTTCTTTAAGCTGCATATCTTTTTGCAACTCTTCTGGCGAAATTATATCTTTTTTCCCTTTATCTTCATCTGCGTTTGTAACTTTTTCCTCTTTCTTTTCTACTTTTTCAAGTTCCTCTTCCAAATGTTTTTTTAGATCCGCTTCTTTGATGGCAAACTCGTCTTCGTTCATCGGCACCTCTCCGGGAAGTACTTCGATATCGGGTTTGACGCCGACGGCTTGAATGGTTCTGCCGCTTGGCAGATAGTAGCGCGCGATTGTCAGTTTTACCGCTTCTTTTTCGGTGATCGGGAGGATCACTTGAACGCTCCCTTTACCGAAAGTATTCTCCCCGACGAGAACCGCACGTTTATGATCTTGCAATGCACCACTAACGATCTCCGAAGCACTCGCGCTTCCGCCGTTAATCAGCACTACGACGGGTACTTTGGTAAGGGTATTTTTTTTCGAAGCTTTATACACTTTTTCATCGCTTTTTTGACGCCCTTTTTGGGAAACTATGTCCCCTTCGTCCACAAAAATATCGACAAGCTCTATCGCTTGATCCAAAAGCCCTCCCGGGTTGTTACGCAAATCAAGCACGATCCCTTTGGTAATCGACTTTTTCTCTTTGATCGCTTTGGCAACTTCGTTTGCTACCTTTTTATCGAAACTCGTTACGCGGATATAAAGCGTATCCTCATTTATAAGCTTGGTGTAAACCGATTCGATCGTAATAACGTCGCGCACGATATCGACGCTCAGAGGTTTCGTCTCCCCTTTTCTTACCACCGTAATATTGATCGGCGTTCCCACCTTGCCGCGCATCTTTGAGACGGCATCGTCGATCGTCATGTTGATCGTCGATTCGCTGTTGATTTTTAAGATAATGTCGCCCGATTTAAGCCCCGCTTTATCCGCAGGAGTTCCCTCGATGGGTGCAATAACGGTCAATGCTCCGTCTCTAAGCCCCACGGTGATCCCGAGTCCTCCGAACTCGCCGTTTGTTTGCACTTGCAGCTTTTTGTAGTCCTCTTCGGTTAAAAAAGTGGAGTGTGCGTCTAAATTGGTCATCATCCCCTGAAGCGCTTTATCCATAAGCGCTTCGATGCTTACTTCATCAACGCTGTATTGTTCTACGATGGAGATAACTTTGGTGAATTTTGCCAGTGCTTCGAGTCTCGAAGCTTCCGTAGAAGCAGTTTTCGTAGATTCTTTTGCCTCCGTTTTAGCCAAAACGTCGCTTGAAAAAAGTAAACTTAGAGAGAGTCCGATCGATACGAAACCGAGGGTTAAAAACTTTTTATTTTTCATTTTTCTTCTATACCTAATCGTGCAAATTTTTAAAGAGGAAATTATAGTCAAAAGTGGTTTAAATAACAAATTTATCTATTTAGCAGTATAATTCCCCATTCTTAAAGAGTAAGGAAGCTATTTGAAAAATATTGTTTTAATAGGATTTATGGGCGTAGGCAAAGGGAGCATCGCCCGCGAAATCATCAAACATTCCGAATATATCTCCATCGACACCGACGATCTTATTGAGAGCATGGAAAACAGAAAAATCAAAACTATTTTTGAAAAAGAGGGTGAGGAGTATTTTAGAAAACTCGAAAAAGATGTCGCTTCGTGGCTTGAAAAAAGCGTTAGAAATACCCTTATCTCTACGGGCGGAGGGTTTTACAAGGTCAAAAACCTCAAAAAAATCGGTGCCGTAGTCTATCTTGACTCCCCGTTTGAAGAGATTCTCAAACGTATCCAAGAGCATCCCAATGCACACAAAAAACTCAAAAAACGCCCCCTTTTGAGTGATTTGGAAAAAGCCAAAACCCTCTACGAAAGCCGTAGACCCGATTACCTCGCTTTGGCAGACGTCGTGATCGACGTAACGAACAAGAGCTACGAAGAGAGCGCAAAAGAGATTCTTAAAAAGGTGAAAAAATATGTTTAAATGGATAATTTCATGTTTGCTGCTGGGCAGCGTGGCATTTGGTGCTCAGATTAATTGGGCAAAAGATTTTCAAAGCGGTATGGCTCTTGCCAAAGGGCAAAACAAACCTGTTCTTTTCGTATTTTCCAGACACACTTGTAAATACTGCGTACTTTTGGAAGAGACTACTTTTAAAGATCAAAAAGTGATCGAGATGCTCAACAGTCGTTTCGTGCCCATTATCTCTTATACGGACGAAAACGACTATACTCCCAACCATCTCTACACCCCGGGAACTCCCGCTATCTGGTTTTTATATCCTAGCAGCGAACCGATGTTTCAGCCGCTTATGGGTGCCGTCGATGCACAAAACTTCTTAAAAGCGCTCACCATCGTCGATGAAGAGTTCAAAAATTCTACAAACGGAAAAGCAAAATGATATTTATAGAAACGACAGAAAGCAAATTCAAAGAGAGCTTTAACGAGCTTCTCCAACGAGGGAAAATGGATATCGCCCACGTCAGTGCTATCGTCGGCAACATTATCCGCGAAATCCAAGAGAGAAAAAACGAAGCGCTCAAAGAGCACATTGCCAAATTCGACAAG
>JAQUCZ010000129.1 GCA_028685945.1 Sulfurimonadaceae bacterium
CAACGCTCTTAAACTCAGCACCCATCTGACGAAATCTTCCGAGCTTGCCGAGATAGACATCACCACCCAGCTTCCAACCCGCGTCATACTAAACGCCGACCTCGCAGCGCTGCAAGAGGATGCTATGCTGATTCTGCTTTTTATCAACGACTTTAGTCACTACCACGAACACTACGGTAACGACTTTATCGATAATCTTCTTGTGCAAAAGGCAAAAATTCTAAGACAGTTTTTTGCGCACGAGAGTATCACGATCTACCGCTTAAACGTCAACGAATTTGCGATCTTGGTCAAAGACAAAGTTAAATTCGATTTTTATTTTTCGATCCTTATCCACTCCGTTTTAACCTCAAGGGTCTGTTGCGACCTTGAAACAAAAGAAAACGTCAATATAGCGATCTCCTACACCGCAGGGGTGGCTTACGGCAAAGATCAAATTCTGCGCAAAGCCAACCATGCACTCCAAAACGCATTTTTAAGCACGAAAAACTACGCCGTTTTCGAAGAGAGCCAGATACAAAACAATCTCAAAATCGACAAAATAAAAAACCTCAACACCTACCAAAAAGCGCTTGAAAACGATAATATCATCCCCTATTTTCAGCCGCTCGTCGATGCTAAAACGGAGCAAATCGTCAAATACGAAGCACTCGCGCGTATCATAGACAACAAAGGCAACATCGTCCCCCCTTACCTCTTCTTGGATGTCGCCAGAGAAGATAAAACTTTCGAGAACTTTACGAGACAGTTGCTGCAAAAAATCTTCCTTATCGCATCGAAAAACGATATCAAGGTCTCGATCAATCTCACCTACCAAAACATCATCTCCGAGGAGCTTGTCGCTTACATTAAAAACAGGCTTGAAAAATACGGCGGTGCGAAAATAACCTTCGAAATCATCGAATCAGAAGAGATACTCGACTACAAACTCGTCAACCGTTTTATTTCCGAAGTCAAAAGTTACGGATGTAAAATAGCGATCGACGATTTCGGAAGCGGCTACTCCAACTTCACCAACCTCATCAAACTCGATATCGACTACATCAAAATAGACGGTTCCATCATCGAAAAACTCCACCTCGACAATAACGTCGAAACGATGGCACGCTCCCTTATACGTTTTGCCAAAGAAACGGGTATCAAGACGATAGCAGAGTTTGTCAGCTCCAAAGAGATCGCACAAAAAGTCAAAGAGCTTGAGATCGACCTGCTTCAGGGGTATTATTTCGGCGAACCTCTTCCGCCGGAGGGGTACTCTCTTAGCGTCTAAAGTTCGTACGCCATCAAGCCGTATTCGGGCAGATTTTTGATTTTTATGCTACACTATCTGCTAAATTCTTGAGTATGCAAGGGGTGTTCTATGGTGGACAAGGTACTTCTTTCCATTGCAAAAACATCGATTTTAGAATATTTCGACGAAAGCGTTACGGTAGACGAGGAGACTTTATGCAAAGCCCGCCCTTTTTTGTCAGAGGATGGGGCTTGTTTTGTTACCCTGCACAAAAACAAAGAGCTACGCGGGTGTATCGGCTCGCTTATCGCGCATCGCTCATTGTTTGAAGATATCTATCACAATGCCCAAGCCGCGGCATTTTCAGACCCCCGTTTTGAGCCGCTCACGCCGAGCGAATTCCCTTTTTTAGAACTTGAAGTTTCGGTTTTGACCCCGCCGCGCTTGCTTCGTTACGAAGATTACGACGATCTGGTGCAAAAAATACACCCGCATACGGATGGGCTTATCTTACGCTACGGCGCCCATCAGGGAACCTTTTTACCGCAAGTTTGGGAGCAACTGCCCAATCCGAAAGAGTTTTTGGAACATCTTAGCTACAAGGCGGGCACCAACCCTACTATCTTTGCCTACCACCCTGAAATCTACACCTACCGAGTCGAGGCGATCGAGGAGAGATTCGATGCAATACAGCCGCTATAAAGATGAACATGCCATAACCTGCCTGCTTTGTCGCCACTACTGCACCCTTAAAGAGGGCAAGCACGGTATCTGCGGTACTAACTTCAACGAAGGGGGCAAGTTTATCAATAAAACCTACAACCACCCAAGCGCCGTGCATATCGACCCCATAGAAAAAAAACCGCTCTACCATTTTTTGCCGGGTTCCACGTCACTCTCTTTGGGGACGGTCGGATGCAACTTCCGCTGTCCGTTTTGCCAAAACTACTCTATCAGTCAAACAAGCGCGATCGATACAAGCATCGTTTATACGCCGCAAGATCTCGTAGATTTGGCACTCAAACACAAAACCCAAAGCATCAGCTACACCTACAACGAACCCACCATCTTCTACCCCTACGCCCGAGACATAGGAATGCTCGCAAAAGAGCACGGGCTTAAAAACGTCTTCGTCTCCAACGGCTTTGAATCCCCCGAGGTGCTTGAAGATATGGTGCTTTGGGTCGATGCGGCAAATATAGACCTTAAAAGTTTTTCCCATGAATACTACAAAAAGGTGCTCAAAGCGGATTTGGACGGGGTTTTGGATACTCTTCGTTTCTTGGCGCGCAGCCCTATCCATCTTGAGGTAACCACCCTTTTGGTACCGGATAACAACGATTCGGACGAAGAGATAGAGAAGATGGCGCGCTTTATGGCAGAGGAGCTCGGATGCGATATTCCTTGGCATTTAAGTGCGTTTCATCCCGACTATAAGATGCTCTCTACCCATGCCACAAAACTCTCCACGATGGAGCGTGCACGCGAGATAGCCAAAAGTTTCGGGATTGAGCATGTGCATCTTGGCAATGTTTTTAGTGCAATTTAAGGAGTCGCAATGAAAAGAGAGATGAGCGTAAACGGAACTTTTTATCCCGCAAGAGCGGTTGAGATTGAGCGTTATTTTGAACATTTCAATGCCGTTTTGGACGAAGAAAACATCACCCTCCCCGCAGTACATGCCAAGGCGGTTGTTGTTCCCCACGCAGGATATATCTACTCAGGGTTTAGCGCCAATGCGGCGTACCGAGTACTTGCACAAAGCGGCTTGAGCAACCTCCTTGTTATCGGACCTTCCCACCGTGTTGCGCTTGAGGGGGTAAGCCTTTGCGAAGCGCGAAGCTACGAAACCCCCCTTGGAGACATCGCCTTTGCACAAGAACTGCATGAAGCCCTCACCGCACGTTTTGGACTGAGCCGCACCATCATCCACGCCGAACACTCCACCGAGGTGCAGTTTCCTTTTATCAAACACTACATGCCGCATGCCAAGATCACCGAGATTATTTACGGGCGCACCTCCCCCGCATATTTAAGCGAGATTATCGACTTTGCCCTCTCTCTAAAAGATACGGGGGTAATCATCAGCACCGATCTCAGCCATTTTTACACCCAAGAGGAAGCAAATAAACTCGATAGTATTTGTCTGCATGCCATAGAATCTCTCGATATTTCGCTGCTGCATCGAGGCTGTGAAGCATGCGGCATTTTAGGGGTAGAGGCGATAATCTCAAGTGCCAAAAAACACTCTCTCTCCCCGCATCTGCTCGATTACCGCACGAGTGCCGATGCCAGCGGCGACACCTCGCGGGTTGTCGGCTACGTCAGCGCGTGTTTCTCCCAAGAAAACGCTTGAAACATCTTTAAAAACGTCGCATCGTAAGGAGCGCGAAATAGCAGTTCCTCCCCTGTGTAGGGGTGGGTTATTTGAAGCGTTATGGCATGTAGGAGCAGTCTTTCGCACCCGTACTCGCTGCGGATAAACTTATTATGTTCCCCCCTGCCGTACTTCGTATCGCCTAAAATATGGTGCGAAATATGTTTCATATGGCGGCGCAGTTGGTGTTTGCGCCCCGTTTTTGGCATGAGCTTTACAAGAGAGTAGCGGGTTTGCGCATAACGCCCGACCGCATGAGGCACCTCGACGGTATCCAACCTTTGGTACTCACTAAGCGCTTCTTGCGCCCCTTTGTTCTCTTTGGCATGTTTGTCCGTAATCTTGTCGTGCTTCTCTTCGAGCGGATGATCGATCACCCCCGCTTCCTCGATATAACCGCGCACAATAGCCGTGTAGGTTTTCTCTATGGCATGTGCGCTAAACTGCTCCCCCAAAAGGCGCGCCGTCTCGCCATCAAGCGCAAACAAAAGCACACCCGAGGTGGGTTTGTCTAGCCTATGGACGGGATACACATACTGCCCTATTTGGTCACGCAGCATCTTCATAGCAAAATAGATCTCATGGCGATCTATCATAGATTTATGCACCAAAAGTCCGCTTGGTTTGTTGATGGCAACGAGATGTTCGTCTCGGTAGAGAATCTCTAAAATATAATCTTTAAACATGCCGCATTTTACTATAATACTCCCATGAAAACGACAAATATCTACCAAAACATACCTCCAAAAAGTGCCGAAGAGTTTTTTGAAACCCTTTTTCAAAATCCGACTATCAAAATAGAGCGCATCGTCTCCCGCGGACACGCCTCGCCCAAAGAGGGGTGGTACGACCAAGAGAAGGACGAATGGGTTATAGTTTTAGAGGGGGAAGCGGTTTTGAGTTTTGAGATGCGCGAAGATGTACGACTGCAAAAAGGGGATTATTACTACATCCCCGCCCGCCTCAAGCACAAGGTTTCATGGACAACCCCGCATCAAGAGACGATCTGGTTGGCATGTTTTTTTTAAACACGTTTGGCATGCCAAAACAACTCTATGCTATAATCGCGAACTT
>JAQUCZ010000005.1 GCA_028685945.1 Sulfurimonadaceae bacterium
AGTTTTAAATAAAAAAGATGCAAAAACGATTAAAAATATTTACAAATAAGTTTTTCTTCAAAATATTATGATATATTTGTGACGATTATAGTTCTATATTTTATACAATTGAGGTAATTAATGAGCAAACCGACACCTGTGAATAAGGAATATACGTTTGAAGGAAGGGTGATCATAAGCCAGACGGACAGTGAGGGTGTGATTACCTATGCAAATAGGAAGTTCGGCGAGGTTTCCGGCTATTCGGTCAACGAACTTATAGGAAAACCCCACAATATAATACGACATCCCGACATGCCAAAAGCGTTGTTTCAAAAAGTATGGGAAACCATCAAAGGGGGACAAGCTTGGAACGGGCTCATTAAAAATTTAAGAAAAGACGGTTTATACTACTGGGTTGATGCCGAAATTCTTCCTATCCTCGATGAACATATGCAAGTCACAGGTTATATTTCCGCTCAAAAAACCGCATCGCGCAAAGATATAAAAGAGAACGAAGAGCTCTACAACAAAATGTTAGAAACACAAGCATAAGGATCGAAAAAAATGTTAATTTACAACCATAAAAAAGAGTTTATAGGTATCGATAAAAACGATGTGGAGGCGCTTGGCTACAGTAACTTGGAACAACTTCTACAAGAGTCTGCCGATTTCGCGGATCTGTTTGTCAAATCACCCGGTTATATCCACAACTTCAAACATGTACATTGGATCGATTTTATCGCTTGTGCCGAAAGCAACGAAGATGCAAAAGTGATCATCAATGCCAAAGGAAGAAACTATAAAGCGGTTCTTGATATAGAAACGATCTACCTCGTGCAAAATCCGACAAAAAAATCGTATATTATCCGTCTCAACGGTCTTAGAGCTTTAACCCAACAAGAGAACGAGCAAATCTCGGGCGATCTTATGGCGCGACCGCTCAAAAAGACACCTGCATTCATAGCACCCGAGCCCGAGGAGGAGGAAGAAGAGGCGTTCATAGCACCGATCCAAACACCTTCGCCAAAACCCCAATCGATAGAGCCCGAGGTCGCAACGCCTGTTTATAAAGAATCTCCGAATGTGATGCATGATCCTTACGACAGCGGCTATGAAGATATGTTTACGACGCCTCAAACAGTCGAAGAAGAGAGCTATCCGCAAGAGGAGATCGCTCCGATCACCCTTCCGCAAGAGGCTGAAGAACTTTTTGCAGAAACCGCAAAGCCTCAAAAAGCAGAAGAAACAAAACCGCTTCATGTTGATTTGGAAGACGATTTTAAACTTGACTTGGAAGAATTAGCCGAAGAAGCAATCGAAACGCCGCAGCCAGAAGCAAAAGCGGCTGCACCCAAAGCAAAACCTAAAGCTGCAGCAGCAGTAGACGATGATTTTGACAACACCTACGTGTATGATCCTAAAGTAGCATCCGAGGAGCTCGGTCTCCCTATCGATCTTATCGAAGAGTTTATCCAAGACTTTATCGCTCAGGCAAATGAGTTCAAAGAGCCTCTTTACAAATCGCTCGATGAGAACGATATCGACAATGTTCGCGTACTCTCTCACAAACTCAAAGGGGTAGCGGCGAATTTACGCATAGAGGACGCTTTTAATGTTCTCGTTACCATCAACACGGCATCCGATATTAACGTTATAAGCCTCAATCTCAACCGTTTCTACAAAATTATCGCAAAGCTCTCGGGTGAAGAGGTCGCAGAAGCGCCTGTTCAAGAAGCCGAAGTCGAAGAAACCGACGACTTTTTTGAAGCTCCGCAAATCGAAGAAACCTTCCAAGAAGAACCTGCGGTCTCTATGGAAACTACCCCCGAATTCGAAATAGAAGAGCCGGTTGAAGTTGCGCCCTCTGCACCGTTGGAGGAAACGGCATCCTCTTACGATATAGAAGATGATTTGTATATGGACAGCTTTGAGCCAAAAGAGGTCGGTAATGTTACGGATGCAGACGTCCCCTCGAAAATAAACGTGCCCGAATTGGCAGACGACGACTATAACTTCGATGATGCTTTCGGCGAACCGAGCTTTAAAGAGGAGATTCCGAATACACCTAATACTACGATAGAAGAAACACCTTTAGATTTGGACTTTAAAGAGGATGATTTTGTTCTTGAAGCGCAAATACCCGCTCCTGTAACAAAAAATCCGACGCCGACTGCAAGTGTAAACTATAACAAACTCTCTGCCGCTAGGGAGATCGGGCTCGATCAGGAGAGTTTTAACGAACTGTTCCAAAACTATATGGATGAAAGTTCACACCTTATGAAAGCGCTCGATACTGCGGTGGTCAACAACGATCCGCAGATGTGGAAAAAAATAGCCGTCAATCTAAAGGGGATGAGTGATAATATGCGTCTTAACGATATCTCTAAAGACCTTGAAGCGATCATCACCTCGGACGATGCACATAGCGTGACAAATACGATAAACAGTATCAATAGCAAACTTGCCATGATTTCAAGTATAGAGGATTAATATGCAGTTAGGATTAAAAAACAGACTAAGGCTGATCAGTCTTTTTCCTATCTTTATTTTGTTTGCACTTGCAAGTTATTACGTGTACGAGTCGTACTCTAATTATGCATCGGCACAAACCCTACAAGATAAGCTTGCGGAAAATAAATATCTGAACGATCTTATCGGAAATATCTCTCGCGAGAGGGGTATGACCGTTATGTATCTTGGAAACTCTTCCACAAACATTCGTAAATCTCTGAGTGAACAACGTAAAATCGTCGACAAGAAATTTAGCGCATATATCAACGCGATCAACGATGCAACCAATTTTACAAAAGAAAGTTCACAAGCAGAAGCGCTTGAAAACAGCAAACATATCCAAAAAACCATGAACGAAATCGTTAAAGTAAGAGCGGTTGTCGACAAAGGGCAAAGCGACTTTATCTCTATTTACGAAAAAGTTTACGGAGGCGGATTACACAAAGCGATTAGCCAGCTTGAAGATATCACGAAAAACCAAATCGATCAAGAGATCAACGAACTTTCCTACGCGTATCTTTCCCTTATCAAAGCAAAAGAGTTTACCGCTTCGGAGCGTGACCTAGTCTCCTACATGATTTCTAGTGCACAAGAGATGGAAGATACGGATATGAACCGATGGATGGGGATTATGGCAAAAGCCGATTCTATCAGCTATTCATCGGTGAGAAATCCCCTGACGCATCAAAACCTCAAGAAACTTTTTGAAAACGAAGACACCGTTGAGCTTTTTGAAGATATAAACACGGAAAGATCAACTGTTTTAGCCGGAGGCTTAAGCGGCGAATATGAAACCGATCCGGGTATCTGGTTTACAATGCTCTCGGAAAAAACAAACATCCTTACCGAAGCCGAAGACGTTTTGCTGCATGCCCTAGATGCAAGAGCACAGAAAGTGCAAGCAAATGCACTCCAAATCCTCAGTATAGCGCTTAGTATCTGGTTCGTATCTATCATCTTGGGATTATTGGGTTATCTTCTCTCGAACGAAATTGCCAAAAACATTAAAAACCTTGAAGAGGTTCTTAAACGTGTTGCGGAAGATACCAAAGAGACCGATACGCAAAACCTCAGTATCAATCTTCATACTGCGGAAGGTACGGCGGAAGCATACGACCTTCTCGAGAGAATTATTGAACAAACGAGAAAAGATAAAGAATCGGCACAAGAAGCCAGTGAAGCAAAATCTATGTTCCTTGCCAACATGTCTCACGAAATCCGTACGCCGCTCAACGGTATCGTCGGGTTTACGGAACTTCTTAAAGACACGGGGCTTAAAGAGGAGCAACAAGAGTTCGTCGAGATTATTGAGAAAAGTTCCGAAAACCTTCTTGAAATTATTAATAATATCCTTGACCTTTCTAAAATCGAAAGCAACAAACTCGAAATCGAAGATATCATCTTTAATCCGATCGAAGAGTTTGAAAGTGCCGTCGAGGTGTACGCGGTTCGCGCGAGCGAAAAACATATCAACCTCGGTTGTTTTGTCGATCCTGAACTTGAACATCCTATCAAAGGGGATCCGACCAAAATCAAAGAGGTTATTATCAACCTTCTCTCCAACGCGGTTAAATTTACAAGTAGTGCAGGTTCCATCAATGTCGATATACGCAAAATCGATTCAAATCAAGACGGTATCACCCGTGTACGTTTCGAGATCCAAGACAGCGGTATCGGGGTAACAAGCGAACAAAAAGCAAGAATCTTCGAAGCATTCTCCCAAGCAGACACCTCTATTACGCGTAAATACGGAGGAACCGGTCTTGGTCTTACGATCTCAAGCCGTTTCGTCGAGCTTATGGGCGGGCATCTTGATCTGCATAGCGAACCCGGAGAAGGGACTACCTTCTTCTTTACGCTTGATTTTGAAGAGGTTGAAACACTTAACGAAAAATCTAAAGGTGCTTTCTCGAACCTCAACGCTCTTATTTTGGAAAGTCCTCATAAAACAAAACGCCAAGAGGTGTATCTACGCGAATATCTCGATTACTACGGTGTTAGCTATACCCTTTTCAAAGATATTCACGAGCTTGAAACTCTCCAACGCCAAGTCAGCTACGATTTGATCTATATCGATTACGACTATACCGATGAAGAGAACCTTGTAAAATACTCTAAATTGCCGCAAGCGCTTATGTTGCTAACGAAATCGTACTATATGAGAAAAATTGACTCGTTGGGTATCGACATCTTTAAAACGATTTACGAGCCGTTAAACTCTACAAAACTAAAATTTGCATTGGAAAACTATAACGCAGGCAACTTCAATGCGAAAAAATCGAAGAAAGTTAGCCGTAAAAAATTCGATGCAAAAACATCTAAGTTCCATGCCAACGTTCTTGTCGCAGAGGACAACATCATCAACCAAAAGCTTATTAAGCGTACTTTGGAAGATCTCGGCTTAACGGTTACGATCGCAAACAACGGTCTTGAAGCGTTCCAAAAAAGAAAAGACGGCAACTTCGATCTCATCTTTATGGATATCCAAATGCCGTTCCTCGACGGTGTCGAAGCAACAAACGAAATATTAGACTACGAGTCCGATTACAATCAGCCGCACGTGCCTGTTTTAGCGCTAACTGCAAATGCTCTCAAAGGGGATAGAGAGAGATTTTTAGAAGCGGGGCTTGATGAATACACTACAAAACCGCTTGTACGCTCTGAAATTATCTCGTTGCTCAACCACTTCTTGGCAGATCATATCGTAGAGGATACATCCGTACCAAAGAGTGCGAGCGATTTTGCAAAAACATCTGAAGAGAAGCTCCCGCAAACTCAAGATGAGGAGACGGCAGTTCAAGAGGATTTTGTCGCACAAGATGCCTCGGTAGAGCCCGAATACGATCCTTTTGATATTCCCGTTCCCCCTGCGGTAGCACCCGCGGTGGAAGAGAATGTTGCTATTCAAAAAGAGGAAGAACTCATAAAAGCACCGAGATCAAGCTATAAAGCAGATATTTTGCTTGCCAAAAAGAACAGCTTTGAATCTAAACTTTATATTCAGATTTTAAAAGCTTTAGGGTACACTTTCGACTCTGTAAACTCTTTGGAAGAGCTATTAGAGACGACGCAGAATAATAGCTATAAAATGATACTTTTCGATAAAGAGATTGAGGGGCTTGATATTGCCGCATTCTCCGAACATCTGAAAAAATCTAACGCGCAAGGCAAGCTAGATACCTATCTTGTTCTTATGAACGATACTATGACGCCTGAGAACCCGGATGATGTCTTGTATGTCCATGAATTGATCAAAAATGTTGCAAACAAAGATCTTCTTAGACTTATATGTGAAAAATTTATTTAAGGATAACCCGTGACAAAAACAGATTTAATAGTTTTAGCAGTCGATGACGATATGATTAATCTCAAGTTGCTTAAATCTATGTTATTAAAAAGCGGAAAAGTGAAAGAGGTGATCGAGGCAAAAAACGGTTCGGATGCTATCGGACAGCTTAAAAGCAGATCCGATATCGATCTTATTTTACTCGATATTATTATGCCCGTAATGGGCGGCATAGAGATGCTCAAAGTAGTTCGTGCAGACGATAATCTCAAACAACTTCCCATCATCGTTTTAACCACCGATGAAACGAAAAAAAGCGAAGCGTTGGAATTCGGGGCGAACGGCTTTTTAATGAAGCCTATTCGCAACGACGACCTCCTCAACAAGATGGCTACGGTTATCGTATAACCGTTACCTCTCTAAAGAGGGCGGCTCCTTCCCCTCGTATATTTTCTTCTACAACTCTTTGGCACTTTGTGCCAGTTTTGCCCATGCCGAATCGCTGTCTGCCTCAATTGCGGCATCGTACGCTTCTTGTGCTTTTGCATCTTGCCACAGCTTGGCATGTGCCGTTCCCAAAAGATATTTTTGTCTTGAACGCTGCTCATTTGAAAGGTTTTCATAGCTATCAAGCGATCGGATCACTTCGAGCGCATTTTGAAAATCCTCTTTTTGCATATATGCTTGAAACAGCGTAAATTCTACGAAAGGTGTTTGCGGATACGCACGTGCGGCTTGCTGAATCTCATAAACCCGCTTGCCGTACGTTAAAACGATGTTCGTATCTTGCAGCTGCGTCCCGATGTACATCACCGCGGCATATCTATCGAGATCCTCATACGTATTTCCGAAATGTTTTTCTACGACGGCTATGGTTCTAAGCATCTGCTCTTTGTTTTCTACCCGTCTATAGGTATCAAATAAGATTCTATAAATATTTTTATATTCCGAATCTTTTTCACCCTCTATAAGTTGTATCAAATCCCCCGATGCATCGACAACGTCGGTGTAGTTCCCCGTCGTAAAATCTACGTCTATATGGCGATAAAGCCATTTTTTACGCTCTTGAATATCTTTTGCATCCAAATTTTTGGTAGTGATCTGCTTTGCAAGCCTATAATCTCCCCCCTTCATCGCACACTCGTAAATGCCGTCGTCCCACTTACTCGACAAAGTTACGTTGTACTCCGAAGAGATCACCAGCACCTGCTTGCACTCTTTTTGTTCCAGAGCCTTTTGCATTGCTCCCACGGCACCTTTATGGACGATTTCGCCCGTATCGACGTAGAGCGCAGCATCAAGTGCCTCCAACATACCTCGCATATCCAACACGTCGCCGTACATGCCATGCTTAAGCAGCAGTTTTGCTTTCTCGTAAATCGCTTTATCGCCTATCGTATCGTTTGCATATTCACGCATCAGATAATCGTATCGCTCAATCTGTGCAGAAAGATTCTGATCCCCCTGTGAAAAAAACAATCCGTCTTTTGCAACCTGTATATCATCACTATAAAGTCCGTAAGGGTATAAAGAAAGGTAACGATTAAGCTCTCCGAGCGCTTCCTCTTTTTTTGGAGTTTTTGCAAGCCACAGAGCTCTTTGACTTAGCAACTCTTCATAGATCTCATTCGATCTATCCAAGCTCTCAAGTAACGCTTTGGCTATTGCGGCGGCGGTTGCATAATCCCCCTCCTCCACAAAAAGATACATCGTATTTAAGGAGTGCTCTAAATCCTCCGCAAAGAAGGAGCCTTTTGCCCAGAGAATTTTATCGATATACTCAGCCGCCTCTTTCGTATTGGAATAGGTGATCTTGTAAAATGCAAGTTTATAGGCCGCCAAGACGGCTATATCTATATTTTGCGTAGCATTTAAAGCTTTTTCGTAAAACTCCAATGCTTTTGAAGAGGCACCCGAAGCTTCAAGCATTTCACCCTTATATACATACCCCAAATTCGCATACTCCGAATCGCCGTGCTCGCTAAAAAGCCTGTCAAAAAAATAATCCGCATCGACGCTCAAGCCCGATAAAGCATACGCTTTTGCTACGAGTGCCAAAACTTCGGGCACATTCTCGTCGGAAGAGTATTCCTTCAGATAGTTTTTCGATATTTCTATAACCCGATCGTACGCGTCAAGCTTAAAATACCCCTTGATCTGATAAAACATAAATTCGTTCGTAAACAACGAGTCGGGAAACTTTTGCATCACCTCTTCGGTCAATTGAAGACACGATTCATACTGTTTGTTATTGAAATATTTTTTTATTCTTATGTAGTCGGAAACATCTTGAATCTTATCGACATACACGGGATTGCCCTGAATATCAAGTCCCCCGATATAGGGGAGCATCTCGTTGGGATTGGTATAGGGAAAACGGATAGCGGTATCGCTCTTTTGCTCCTCTTTGATAAACGGAATATTCTCTTTATAGCCCAAAGCTATCCAGTGTGTCGCTAAAGCATCCTCCACACTAAAAACAGACTCCTCTTTGTCCAAATCAAAATGGATAGGATAAAGTTTCATCTTGTGAAAGGGGCGTATTTTGAGAAAAAATATCTCGTTTTTGATCTCTTGCGTTATTGAAAAAAAATCGTTTTGAATCGGTGCAAAAGCACGTGAAGGCTGTTTTGAAAATGCACATACGATCTGCACGACACGCTGCATATCGTCATGAATCTCTTGGCAAACAAAAGGGGAGGCATCTCTAAGGTGTAGAATAGAAAATTTCTCAAAATTTTCTTTTCCGCTCCCGAGTGTCACCTCAAGAGCAAAAAGTGAAAAAGAAGTGAGCAAAAGAAAAACAAAATGCTTTAACAATTGCACTTCCTTATGAGTTTATTTTTTAAAATCCGCTCGCATGTACAAAAGACGTAATGAATTCTAAAAGCGGGTTTACGGCAATTAAAGCAAAAATAGTTCCTATTGCGGCAAAACCGATGATTGTTTTAAGCGAAAGCGTTGCATTGGCAACGTAAACATGCCCGTTACTCCCTACAATCGGCTCTCTCATAAACATATAAACGATAAGTTTCAAATAGTAATACCCGGCAATCGCAGAGTTAAGCGCCATAATAAGTGCCAAAACTTTGTAATCCGCATTTACCGCAGAGGAGATCATATAGATTTTACCCCAAAACAACGCAAACGGAGGGATCCCCGCCAAGCTCAACATAAACACTGCCATAATAACCGCCGCCATCGGTGCCGTTTGGATCATCCCCGCAAATTTATCGTAGCTGTGGTCGGAACTTTGGTATGCAGGAAGGTGTTTTTGACGTGAAATCCAAAGCATACTGAACGATCCGAGGTTTGTAAACGTAAAGAGCGCCCAATAGAGAAATAGCGCACTGTTTGCCTGCGTCGTTCCTATAAGAACCGCCGCCATAACAAACCCGGCGTGAGATACCGAACTGTATGCAAGCATACGTTTCACGTCTGTTTGGATCAGTGCCCATATATTCGCCGCCGTCATCGTTACCACTACGAATGCATAGATAACGATCTCAAGCCATACGACCCCGCTATTTACCAAGAACTCGAAAAGTCTCATAACTACGATAAATGCGGCAATTTTCGGAACAATCGACATAAAGCCCGCCATCGCGGCACTCGCACCTTCGTAAACGTCCGGAGCCCATGTATGAAACGGAACAAGCGAAAGCTTAAACCCGAACGAAGCAAGCATAAATACCACGGCTACGAGTACGAATCCCATATCTTCGAATTTGTTGGCAGTCAATACCGAAGCGATCTGATTAATCTCTACCGAACCGGTAAGCGCGTAAAATATCATCGCCCCGAAACTGTAAAAACCTGCAGCAAGCGCACCCATCGTAAAGTATTTCACGGCAGCTTCAAACGATTTGTCGCGGTTGTGCATCGCAATAAGGGTATAAAGCGCCAAAGAGGACGTTTCAAGCCCTACGAATACCAAAATAAGGTTATCGGTTGCAACCATAAATTGGAACCCTGCAATCATAAACAAAAAGAGTGCAAAAAATTCTGGATACGAAAACTCGTGGAAACGCTTATGGGTCAATGCCAACGGAATAAAAAGCATCGAAGCACCTACGATGATAAACTGCGACAAGATAGCAAGCCCGTCAATCATCATCACGTCAAACACGCCCATTACCGTACCGTTTTGAGCAAATACGCCCGAAGCGTCAAGCAACGCGCCGAAATCCATCAGTAAAAAGAGTAAGCTTAAGCCGACGTATAACGTCTTATGCAAACCGCCTTTGATAATATCGATCGTAATTATAAGCAACGCGCCGATGATCGGAATGAGCATCGGTGCAAGAGTCATTAGGTTTAACGACTCCAAAGAAACATTTATTGGCTCTAACATTAGTGTGCCTCCTGCGCAGAAGTTGCTGCTTCTGCATCTTTGATAAGGTTAGGGATTCTCTCTTTGGCTTCTGCCGTGATCGATTTTTCATGCATCAACTGAACGATCGATTCGACCGAATTGTTGATAGGTTCCAAAACAGGTTTTGGATATACGCCTAGCCATACGGTGATAATCGCTAAAGGTATAAGTGCAAGCCATTCGCGCGTATTCACATCCGGAAGGTTTTTGTTTTTCTCGTTTGTTACGTTTCCAAAGAACATTCTTTTATATGCCGCTAGCATGTAGATAGCACCGACGATAATCGCCACACCCGCTAAAAGAGTCAAAATATGCGATTGTTTGTAAAAACCGAGTAAGCTTAAAAACTCCCCTACGAAGTTGATCGTAAGCGGTAAACCTACCGATGCCATAAGCATAAGCCCAAACACCGTAGCATAACGAGGCATAACCTGCGCCAAGCCGCCGAATTCGCTCATCATTTTCGTATGACGTCTATCGTAAATCACCCCTACGAGCAAGAACAGCGCACCCGATACGACACCGTGTGCGATCATAAGAAATACCGATCCCGTTATACCTTCGACGTTAAGTGCGAAAGTTCCTAAGATAATCACACCCATGTGCGAGATAGAAGAGTACGCAACGACTTGTTTAATGTCCTCTTGTGCATAGGCTACCATCGCCGTATAGATAATCATAATAATCGCAATGACTGCGATTGGGAACATAAAGAAAACGGAAGCGTCGGGAAACATCGGTAAAGAGAAACGGATAAATGCGTACGTACCCATTTTAAGAAGGATAGCCGCAAGAATCACCGAACCGATCGTAGGCGCTTGTCCGTGAGCGTAAGGAAGCCACGTGTGAAACGGAAACATTGGAACTTTAATGGCAAAACCTATAAAGAACGCTACAAACAACCAAAGTTGGAACGTCTCAGGCAAAATCAAACGGTACCAGTCTAAGATAGCAAAACTCCACGTCCCCGTTGCTTGGTAAAAATAGTACGCCATAAACAACATACCCACAAGCATAACGAGTGAACCCGCAAACGTATAAAGGAAAAACTTAACCGATGCGTAGATTCGTAAAGGTCCGCCCCATGCTCCGATGATATAGAGCATCGGAACAAGAGAAAGTTCCCAAAAGATATAAAACACGATTGCATCAAGTGCCGCAAACACACCCACCATCGTCATTTGCAAGAACAACAAGGTGATGATCATATTCTTTTCGTTTTTCGTATCGCTCAAAGAGGCGATACCGATCATCGTAAAGAAAGAAGCCAAAATGATGATAAACAAGGAAACACCGTCAACCCCTAGGATATAGTTGATCCCAAATGCAGGTACCAAAGGTAAAAATTCCATAAACTGCATGCCTGACACATTTGCATCAAACGCATACCACAACCATAAAGAGAGAGCGAACTCGATCGCCGCAACCGCTACCCCGTATGCACGCACGCTGTCTTTTTGGATCACAAATCCAAACAAACCGGCGAGTGCAGGAAAGAAAATTAAAATCGATAAGATATGATCAAACATCTACTTCACTCCTAAAGCCGACAAGATCGCATTGATCTCAACGGAATATCTAACTGCCAATCCGAAAACTACAGCTAATGTTAATAACGCAACCGTACCCACAACCATCCATTTAAGCATAGTCGAGAGGTTTCCGCTTTGCATACCTCTTGTTTTTTCACCTGTAGTGTAAATAATATTGGCGATACCGTCAACCGTTGCATCGACCACTTTAAGATCCACCTGTTTCCAGAACACGGCAGATAGCTCACGGTACGGTTTGACCAAATACTCTTCGTAAAAATAAGGGATATAGTATTGGTTGCTTAAAATTTTGTAACAAAGACGGTTTTCCATTTTTGATGTACCGTCGGGTACTTTGACGTTGGAGTTGGCATATTTTTTATACGCATACGCAATCGCCAAGATAACAAAAAGCTGTGTTCCTATCGTCATAATCCAATAAGTCATTGCACTGTGAACATGGTATTCCGTCGCCGGAAGCACCGCCGTAACCATTTCAAAATAGGTCATTTTAAATGCACCTGCAATGATTGCAAGGAGCAACAACGGGCTCATAGCGATAAGCATAAATTTATACGCTTCATGCGGATGTACGCCGAAGAGTTTGTATCTCTCTTCGCCGTGGAAAATAAGTGCTACGAGTCTAAACGAATAGAACGCCGTCAAACCTGCGGTAAAGAGCAATACGGAATAGATAACGTAATGGTGCTCGATAAATGCAACCTCCAAGATCAAATCTTTAGAAAAGAACCCTGCAAGCGGGAAGATACCTGCCAAAGCTACTGAAGCAAGCGTCATCATTATAAACGTCCACTTCATCGCCTTTTTAAGTCCACCCATCTTAAACGGATCAAGCTCATCATGCATGGCATGCATAACGTTTCCTGCACCGAGGAATAAAAGCGCTTTAAAGAACGCGTGTGCCATAAGGTGAAACAATGCCACCCAGTACGCACCCAAACCTGCCGCTACGAACATATACCCAAGTTGCGAAAGGGTCGAGTATGCGATGATTCTTTTCATATCGCGGTTGACAAGCGCCATGGAAGCAGCGAACAATGCAACAAATGCACCCAAAGAAGCGATAAAAATTCCGACTTCAGGGATCATATCGTAAAGCGGATTTGCACGAACGACTAGATAAACACCCGCCGTAACCATCGTTGCGGCATGGATAAGTGCCGATACGGGAGTAGGACCCTCCATCGCATCTGCAAGCCACGTATGCAGAGGAAACTGCGCCGATTTACCCATAGCACCGATGAAAAGGAAAATACCCGTCCAAACCAGTACGTCGGTTTCCAATGAAGGCATTGCGGCAAACGCTTCGTTGTATTGAAGCGTTCCCGTGTTCCAGTACACCAAAAAGATACCGATCAACATGCCAAGGTCGGCAATACGGTTCATAATAAACGCTTCGTTTGCAGCCCAAGTTGCGCTCTCTTTGTGGTACCAGAAACCGATAAGCGCCCATGAACACAAACCGACCCCTTCCCATCCGATGAAAAGACCTGCAAAGTTGTCGCTCATAACAAGTACCATCATCGAGAACACGAAAGCAGAAAGCCAAGCGAAGAAACGGTTAAACGCTTTGTCGTGATCCATATACCCGATAGAGTAAAAATGGACAACCGTAGAAACGATGGTGACGACCATCATCATCGTTACCGAAACTTCATCGACTAAAAATCCAAACGGGATATAAAGATCACCCGTAGCCATCCATGTCATCATCTCGACGTGAACCGCTTCCCCTCCCGAGAGGATATGAACCAAAAGGATCGTACTGCTTACAAAAGAAGTAAAAAGCAGTAAACTCGGGACTAAACCTGCGATCAGGTTCTTTTTGGATGCACCGAAAAGCGATGCAAACAAAGAACCCGCCAAAGGTGCAAAGAGTGCAAGATATAAATAAAATTCCATGCTTTTTATCCTCTCATCGTTGACATAGTATCAAGGTCGATATTGCCGTGGCGTTTATGCCAAACGATCAACAACCCAAGTCCGACCGCTACTTCCGAAGCAGCAATCGCAATCACGAAAAACGCAAACATCTGCCCCGTCAAATCACCGTAAAAGTGAGAAATAGCCGCAAAAGCTATATTGACGGAGTTAAGCAGTATCTCCGTAGCAAAGAAAAGCATCAAAAGGTTTTTTCTGCGCATAACACCCACTAAACCTATAGCGAAAAGAATAGTCGAGAGTACCAAGTAATGATTAAGAGTTATTTCCATCATGAAAGCACCTTTTTATTTTCTTCCTCTTTCACTTGTCTTACGTCGTCATCCGACATAAGCGTAAGTGAAAGATCCATCTTTTTCCCTGCAAGTACGATCCCTGCGATCATCGCAACAAGCAGCATCACCGCAGCAACTTCAAACGGTACGAGGTATTTCGTAAAAAGAACCATACCCACCTCTTGCGTATTGCCTACACCCTCCGTCATCGGGTAGCTTGCACTCATATTCGTAGAAACGATCGGTGCCGCAATAATAACAACCACCAAAACCGCTACCAAAATACTCAAACCCGAAACGATAAGTTTATTTCCGTGCTTTTCTTTAACATCTCTCGTCGTATCGAAAAACATCATCCCAAACGCATAGAGTGCCATAACGGCTCCCGAGTACACGACGATTTGCACCGCACCTAAGAAATCTGCACCCAAAATAAAAAAGAATGCCGATATGAAAATCATCCCTGCCGCCAATGCCGTAAGGGCATATAACGCTTGCGACGTCGTCACGGTGATGAAGAACATCGCAATCGTTAAAAATGCAAACAGATAAAAAGCTACTGCTTCAAACATAACCCAACTCCTTAATATGCTAGAGGTGTTTTTTTAACACGCTCGTCTTCATGTGGTGTGATCGAACCGAAACCTTGGAACTCTTGTTGTGTTCCTGCTTTCATTTGATCGATCGGCGTCAACATATCTTCGTAAACGATAAAATGCTCTCTTTGTTCACTCGCATTTTCGTATCTGCCCCCGTGCGTAATCGCAAGTTCAGGACAAACTTCGGCACAGTAGCCGCAGAAGATACAACGTCCGAGGTTGATACTGTATTCGCTCACCTCTTTACGGGAGTTCTCATCGTATCTTGTGTCCATACGGATACAGTTAGAGATACAAATTTTTTCACAAAGACCGCATCCGATACATCTTTCGGTGTCGGACTCCAAGAGTCTTTTCATCTCGTGAACCGCACGGTATCTAGGACCGATCGGCATCTTCTCGGCAGGGTATTGGATTGTGTGGATATCAAACTTGATCATCTCACGCAAAACAACCCACAAACCTACAAAAAGCTCCCCTCTTAGGGTTCTTTTTACCACGCGTTTAAATTTCCCCCACCCGTCGGTCGGATAATCCTCGATATCTACAAGATAGTACCCTTTCTTCACGGGCACCTCTTTTGTTATCACTTGTTCATTATGTTCACTATGCATCTTTACTCCCCTTAAAACATCATCACGAAGCCTGTGATAACCACGTTAATCACGGCAATCGGCATGAGCACTTTCCAACATAACCACATCAACTGGTCAGGTCTGACATCCGGCCAAGCTGCTCTTGTCCACAAGAAGAAAAAGAAGAAAAATGCCACTTTTCCTAAGAACGCCAAAGCACCCAAAAAGCTTCCGTCACCGAATCCGCCTAAGAAGATAAGCGGGATGATAAACGATATAAAGAACATATTTGCATACTCGCCGATGAAGAAAAGACCCCATCGCATACCCGAATACTCCGTACCGAAACCGTCGATGATTTCATGGTCGTTTGCAACAAGGTGAAACGGCGTACGTCCCGTTTCTGCAAAAGCAGCAATCCAAAAAAGTACGAACGCTACAGGCTGGCTCCAGATGATCCAGTCACCTATACCGCCCGCTTGGTAGTTGTTAAAATCAACAAGCGAGAGTGAACCTACCATCATAATGGGTGCCAAAATGGAAAGACCCGTAATAACCTCGTAAGAGATAAATACCGCCGCCCCGCGTGCCGCAGAGATAAGAGAGTATTTATTCGCCGAAGCCATACCCCCTAAAAGTGGACCGTAAAGCCCCACTCCCATTATCCCCAAGATATACAAGATACCGATGTTGATATCGGAGATAATCGGATTTACCGTATAACCAAATAGCGTAAAAGAGGGCAAAAACGGAATCGCCGCAGCCGCCATAAACGCAGTAGCCGCAGTGATAACGGGTGCTATCTTAAAGATACGCGCCACGACGCCCGTAGGGATGATATCCTCTTTGGTAAAAAGCTTGATACCGTCCGCTGCGATCTGTAGTAATCCATAAGGTCCAACGTTCATCGGCCCTAAACGACGCTGCATAAAAGCAAGAACTTTTCTTTCGAAATAGGTTCCAAGCCCTGCCAATGCAGAAAAGATAAGTAAAACGGCAACAATCTTAATGACTGTTTCTATTAAATATGCTGTTTCCATACATTACACCTTTTGAATTGAAGCTGTAGCAAAGCGGTAAGAGCTAAACAGAGCCTCTGAGTTAATTTTAGAATCAAATGTCGGCAGTATCGCTATAGCACCGCTGATTTTGTTGTCGCTGACGATTTGCAGCGTCAGTTCCCCGTTGTCGTTTTTCACGCGCACACTATCCCCCTCTTTAAAGTCGGACGTACTCAAGAACGCCTCGCTCATATAAAGTCCCGCTTTCTCTTTTAAGAGCGTCGCTTTAGCGGTGAATTCGTTGAATTGTCTTACGGGGTTTGCAAGGTAGATAAGAGACCCTTCAAGTGCTTTCTCTTCAAACGCTGCAACCTCTTCGTTACCGTTTGTCGCTACGCTTACGTTTTGTAAAACATATCCGCGTACTTCCGTGCCGTCGTTTTCGTAGCGGTTTGGCAGATCGTCAAATTTCTCTGCTTTAAAACCTGCTGCAAGAGGCAGTTTTTGCGTATATTCGATCACGTGTTTTGCATCGAAACCGAGTGCATTGGCGATATCGTTAAGCTCGTAACCGTTGTAGCCGATTGCCGCATTGGTCGGGTTGACACGTTTGTTGATGCTTGTGAGCGTTCCCTCTTGTTGGTTGATCGCAGGCATGTCAAGATCGCCGTCGCCTAGAGCCGAGACGGTAAAATCACCCTTCGTGTTATAGCCGATCGTATAAGAGCCTTTTGCATCGTCAAGCTCGCATATTAGTGCTACGCCCAAAGTATTGGTAAGCGATGGGATCATCACAAGATCGAATGCGCTGTACTTCTCTATGAGAGCCACAAGGCGCGCTAAGTTCTTGGCATGTGGATGGGTATAAAGATCGGGACCTACCATCAGAGCAAAACTCTCTTTTTTCGCCAAGTTTTTCTCTAGGGCTTCCATAAATTTATCGTCCGCACCTACAATCTCTAAGAGTCTATTTACATCAACCTGAACCTCTTTGGAGACTTTTTTGGAAACCATTGTCGATTTTTCCTCTTCGACCTCTTCCTCTACGCCCGTCTCTTCATTGAGTTTTTTCACGAGAACTTTTTCAACCACTTTCTCTTTGATCGTCTCTTCTACCGTGATCGTTTTTTCGCTGTGGAACGACGCAAGGTAAGAAACTACCGAACTAGGAAGCTTTGTTTTATCCGCAAAAAGATCCAAGATAAGATACAACACCGCTTCCTCTTTAAGAGGTGCATGATTCACGCTGATTAAAGATTTCCCCATCCCTTCGATAACCGGATCGCTCACGGGGTGGAAATAGATCCCCGCACCTTTGTTCACCGTCATGGAGTTATTCAGCGCATAACGTGCGTTGGGGTTATCCGATTTAAGTGCTGCACCTACCGAGATAACAAAATTTGCTTCGTGGACTTTTTTCAAGTCGCTTCCGTAAAGTTTCGTACCGCTAATCTCGCTGTAGTTTTGTAAAAACGTCTGAAACGCTTTTGCTTCTTTGTTTACGAGTTTGTAGCCGAACTTCTCTTTCATCGCCTGAAGCAGATACGCCTCTTCGTTCGTTATCGTTGAAGTAAAGGCGATCGTGTCCGCTTTTTTAAATGCTTCGAGTGCTTTTGCAAACGCCGCCGCGTCTTTTGCGGCAACTTTGTTTTGGTAATCAAACCCGTAACGTCCCGCACCGCAAAGTGAAACATAATTCCACTCGTTCATGACACGGTAGATTTTCTCTTCGGGGTTTTCGATGCTCGTGTGTTTGACGTCGTACGAGATTTGGCACCCTGCAGAACAATGCCCGCACGTTGCAGGGATCTGTTTAAGCTCCCACGCATTTGAGGTGTACATAAAGCCCGTATCGACAAGCGCGCCCACAGGGCACACCGCCGCACATTCGCCGCACGAGGTACAATCAAGCATCTCTTCGCCGCTCGTTAAACCGATAATCGACTTGTTGAGTTTGTTCCACATGCTATAAGCATCTTTTGGCATGCTCTCTTTATACTCCGCATCGATCGCATCCGATCCGCGCGCTACGGTTTTTAAAGAGTTGTCCCCTATCATATCTTTACAAACCGTGACACAACGCTCGCATACGATACAAAGACCCGGATCGTAATGGATATGCCCCCAGTCTTTCGCCTCTCGCGCTACGTCTTTGATGGCATAGCTTTGGGAATCTACGCCCATCTCAAGTGTATAGTTTTGCAACTCGCACTCGCCCGATTGGTCGCATACGCCGCACTGAAGCGGGTGGTTTACGTCGTAAACCTCCATAATCGCACGTCTCTCCGTTGCAATCGTCGGAGTGGTCGTGGTAATTTGCATCCCCTCTTTTGCTTTTGCGTTACACGCATACACCTGTTTTCCGTCCGCTTCCACAAGACAAATACGACATGCCAGAGTCGGACTACATCGCGTCAAATAACATATTGCAGGGATGAATATGTTATTTGCACGGGCGGCATTTAAAATATACTCGCCCTCTTGCGTTTTGACCTCTTTTCCGTCAATATTGATAGTTATTTCATTCATGTACGACTCTCGTTATCTTGGATTTTTCAAACCTGTATCTCCCCGCATCTACGGCGATATCAAAGGTTGGATTGAGCGCAACCGTTCCTTTTAGATCCGAATCAAGCTTGAATTTTCTTGTAATTTTATCAGAACCAAAATGTATCTCTACTGTATCCCCGTCCGAAATTTTCGCCGCAGTGGCAAACTGTGCAGAACCTCGAAGCGCCGTATCGCGCTCTAAGAGTTTTGCTTTATTCGTATAGGCATTAAACTGCAACACGGGGTTGGCATGGTAGATGATCGTTCCGTTAAATTCGGGAAGCTCCTCTACACATTCAAGTTTCCCCTCTGCTTGGCATGTCACCTCATCGAGCAGATACCCTCTCTCATCGACGCCCAGCGGTGAATAGTAGTTCTCGAGCGCATCGAACTCTACTGCTTTAAACCCGCTTTTTTGCGGGAGTTCTGAAGTAAAATCGATCGTATTGTACGCTCTGTTCATCCCGCATGCCATAGCAAGATCGTTGAGGCAGTAACCCTCAAAGCCGATCGCTACGTTTGTCGGTACAACGCGGTTGTCGATAGTGACGAACGTTCCCTCTTGTTGGTTAAGCGACCCGATAGGCAAATCGGCACCGCCGAGCGAAGAGATACTAAACATACCGATTGCGTTGTAGCCGATACACGCATTGGCGTTTTCGTCTTTGTCGAGTTCGCAGATAAGTGAAACACCCAAAGTGTTCACCTCTTTAGGCACTACGATCAACGAGAAAGTGGTGTACTTTTCGATAAGCGCTACTATTTTTGCGATATTTGCCGCACGCGGATGGGTGATCAAATCGCTTCCCACCACCAAGGTACGTCTTTTCGCACGCGTAAACGATTTACCCATAAGCGAGAGTTCCTCCTCGCCGATGTTGCTCTCCGCCTGAAGGTAGCCAAGATCGAGATCGTCAAAAAACGCTCTCTCCTCGTCGCTCATATCCGCACCTTTTAAGAGCTCGTTAGCCAAGAGTGCCGCGACACCCTCTTCGGTTCCCACTTCGTATTTCATAAACTGGGTTACCGTATTTTGTAGCAACGCATCCTCGATCGGGTGGGCATACACGATTTTGGCACCGTTGTGTTTTGCCGCGCTGGTCATCGCAT
>JAQUCZ010000130.1 GCA_028685945.1 Sulfurimonadaceae bacterium
AAAGGGAAAGAGGTTGCTGCAAACAACTGTTCTGCATGCCATCAATTGGAAAAAACAGATGCACCTAATTTAATGGGACCGTCTTTAACAAACATCGGCGGCTATGCAAGCGTGGATTACCTAAGAGAGTCTATCGTAAACCCTTCTGCCGTAGTAGTCCCCGGGTATAACAGAAACGCTCACAGTGCGTATGAGTGGTATACGCTCGATAACGGCAAAAGAACATCTACGATGCCTGAATTCTCTTGGTTGGAACAAGCGGATATGGAAAACCTTATTGCTTACTTGAAAACTCTTAAAGCGGAGGTGAAATAATGAAAAAGTTAAGCGCAATTACTTCGGCTTTGATTTTAGGTGTTTCTTTGGTTCTAAGCGGATGCGGATCTGCAGAACCAAAAGCTCCCGAGGCAAAACAAGAGGTACAAACGGCACTCGTGCCGATTGAAAAAATGGGATTTTTGACCGTCGATACGTGTGCTGCACAAGGTGCTTTTTTGGATTGTTATCTTGAAAACTACATGTGCGGAACTGACGGTTGTTACAAAGAAAATGCTCCGGGCGTGTTCGGGAAAGTACAGCTTGTTCTTTTCTCTCACGAAGACGGTGTTTCTTACAATGTAGATACGACACATATCGATATGAAAATGATCGATAAAGGTATCAACCGCAACGAAGTTACCCTCATCGGTGATTTTGATGCTGCAACAAATACGATTATCGTAAAAGAGTTTAAAGCTCCGCCGCCACCGAAGAAATCGTTCTTCAAAGGATGTCTCTAATCTTAAAGCCCTTTGGGGCTTTAAGCGGTATTTTTCTTATAAATTCTCTATTTCTCCGCAAAAACGCTTTGACTAACTAGTTTACGAACTTTGCTTTGATGTAAGCGAAATTATGATAAAAATTCCCCGACTTAAATAGAAAAAACAGGATCACTATGAACAAAGAGTACAGACTCTACATCTATGCCTTTTTATCGCGTACTATGGCAAATACTGCCGACAAAAACTACGTACGCGACCTTCGAAACAACAAAGAGCTTCTCGAACTTTTGGGAGAGGATACCCTTGCATGGTTTCAAGCAAAGAGCGACGAGGAGATTTTGGATGCTCTCAATGAGGATTACTCCTCGATGTTCATTATCAATACCCAACCCGTCGAGTCGTTCGTATTGGATGCGAAGAACGAAACATTGGTCGGTTTGCAAAACCCCGTTATGAACTTTTATTACCGCAACGGCTTTGAGCTAAATATGGATCAAAGCGAGCTGATGGCTCCCGATCATCTCTCTATTGAGCTTGCTTTTATGCAAACGCTTATCTACAGAGACGAGCAAAAACCGCAGTTTCAATTTTTAAAAGAGCATCTTTTTACTTGGGTAGTGCCGTATATGATCGGGATGAAGAGCATGGCAAACACCCCTTTTTACAGAGATATTTGCGATTTTACGGTCGAGTTTATCGTAGCCGATTACGACTACTGCAGTACGCTTGCGGAGAACAGCGATGGGTGATTTGAGTTTCGTCCAAAAATCGGCACTTTTCTCTTACAGCGGCGTCAATTGTCTGCGTAATGAGTATTTTTACAACGATTGTCAAAAATGTGTCGAGATCTGCCCCGAGGGTGCGTTTGGGATCGTTCGCAATGCTTTGACACTATTTGGGGACAAATGTATCGAATGCTCCGCATGTATCGGCAGTTGTCCCACCGAAGCACTTACAATCGTCAATTTCGATCCCAATGCCTTTACGAGTGCATTCGGCGAGTCGGAAGAGAAAACCCTTTCGTGCAAAAAAAATACAAATTGTCTCGCTTCTTTCGATGCCCATCACTTTATTACGATGGCGCTGGACTCAGAGCACTCTCCTGTTTGCGATATGGCGCATTGCGGTGATTGCAAGCTTAATAAAGAGCAAAAAGTCGAGAACTTTATTAGAGCAGAGATCGCAAAAGCCAACGAGTTTCTTATGGCATGCGGCGGTGTCGGAGCGGTCACGACGATCGAAGAGAAACCCGAAGAGGCAAACGCCAGAAGAGCCCTTTTTAAAGCGGCATTTACGAAAGTAAAAGAGGCGGCACAAGAGAAACCCGAGGTTGCTTCGCCCACGTTGGCGCATCAAGGCGATATAAGTGCTCCTAAGGTGCCGCTGAAGTTTTTAAACCTTAAAACGGCTATAAAAAATGCGATCCCGAGATTGGAAAAAACCTCACATGCCATGAACTTCGGCTTGTTTGCCCAAAAGCAGATCGAATTTAGTGCCTGTACAAACTGCGGCGAATGTACCCAGTTTTGCCCCACAAATGCGCTTGTGGCAACACCCGACAAACAGGGGATCAACTTTAATAGCGGCGATTGTATAGCATGCGGTATTTGCGATCATATTTGTAAACCGCATGCCATTAGTACAAAAGAGGGGATCGACCTTGTGCAGTTTGCTTTTGATAGGGGGGAGGAGCTGGTGCATTACGAGATGGTGATGTGCCACGAGTGCCGCTGCCCCTACCCCTATCGCGGAGGCGATCCGATTTGCGATCGCTGTGCCGATTTCCAAAAAGATTTTTCCCATATGTTTACTTTAGCCAAGGATATGTAGATGATTAAAAACGTTAACGAGTTTGCTTCCAACCCGATTGCCGCAGGAAAAGGCGGTTCTATGCAGGTACTTATCGGCGCCAATAAAGCACCCAATTTTGCGATGAGAAAGTTCATTTTAAAAAGCGGCGGCAACATGCCGCTTCATACAAATACGGTAGAACACGAGCAGTATGTTTTAGCGGGAAGTGCGAAGGTGATTATGGGGGATGAGGAGCGTATCGCCAAAAAAGACGACGTGATCTATATCCCCGCAGGAGTTCCCCACTCTTACGAAGTTTTGGGGGATGAGGATTACGAGTTTTTATGCTTGATTCCGACGACGCAAGAGGATTGCATAACGCTTCTTTCGTGCTAAAGCCCGCACATGCCAAGAGTTGGCATGTGTTATCTGTTGTCGATCTTCTCTTTTGCGGTTTTAATCGCGCTTCCCAGTGCCGTTTTTGCCGCACTCCACGCTTGAATACCCATACGTTTCGCTTCTTGTGCCGCAGGGGATTGAAGCGCTTTATCCGCTTTTTTCGCTGCTTTTTTTGCAAAGGCAGAGAATTTTGCCTGCATCACTTGGGCAGTCTCTTTGGAGATATGTACAAGCTCCTCTAAATCGTAATGCATTTTCTCGTTGATCTCCAAAAGCATCTTTTTAATGACGCTTGAACTCTCGTTTGCCTGCGTTTGCACCACTTGGGAGAAGAGGACATCGGTTTGGTTTAAATCTTCGACGATGGTGTCGTAGTCCTCGATAAGGATATGCTTTGCCTCGGTCGGGATAAACTCTAGGCGTTTTTTAAAGCGATCGATCGACTTGATAAGCCCGCTGCGCATACCGTGGAGTACGGCACTTAAAATCTGCTCCGCTTTATTGGGTTCTGCTTCGGCTATGTCGATGGCAGAGATAAGAATGGTCGAGAGAATCTTACGGATACGGATCGTGTTGAGCGAGCCCTCTTTGATCGCCTCGAACGTGATCTCTTTGATCATCTCGGTGATAGTTTCGGTAATCTCCCCCTCTTTGTCTTTTTCGAGGGTCGTAATGATCGCGCTTTCGACGAGTTCGCTTAAGAAATCGAACAGATCAAGGGTTTGTAATTTGATCTGATGCAGTTTGGAGAGTATTTGAATATCGTTGGGATTGACCTGCGCTTCTATGGCATGGAATACGTTGTATTTGAGCTCTTGGAGTGCCAAAGCTTTGCGCTCTAAGGCGCGCTCTATCTGCTCTTTTTGTGCTAAAAGCGCTTCCACTTCGTCGTGAAGCGACTTGGTCTCAAGATCAAGCACCGTCGTTGCTAGGGTTTTCATCTCGTGCAGGCTCAGTTCGTCGGGTTTGACATTCCATTCGTCGATAAGATGTTTGGCAATATCTTCGATACGCTCGTTGATGCTCGGTAATGAGAGATTGTAAGAGAGTTTTAAATCGCGTTGTAGTTTTTCGAGTTCCATCCTAGCTCCTTAAAGTACCATTTTGATATGGGTATGCGCTTTGAGCGCTTCGTAGATAAAGTTTCTCTCGTCCTCGTTGTAGATAACAAGGTCGAGATTCATACTCACGTATTTGCCTGTTTTACTCACGTTAGAGTGTGTTAGGTTATGCTCGCGCTCCAAAATAACCTCGCGAATCGCTTTTTCGATTGCCTCTTTTTCGTGTCCTATGAGTTTGTAACACCATGAACACGGATACTCAAGCTCGAGTTTCTCTTGTCTATCGTTGATAATCTCCACTTTTACCTCCTGATTTGGTTTCGAGTTGTACGTTACGGATCACCATCCCTTTGTCGATCGCCTTGACCATGTCGTAGATAGTCAAAAGCCCGATGCTCACCCCCGTGAGCGCTTCCATCTCCACGCCCGTTTGTCCCGTTAGTTTTGCCGTTAGCGTTAGTTTGAAGCCGGGCAGTTCGGGCAGTTCCTCCACGTCGCAGTTGATACCGCTGAGATTGAGCGGATGGCACATCGGGATCAGTTCGCTTGTTTTTTTGGTTCCCATGATCGCCGCAATCACCGCCGTTTGCAACACGGGACCTTTTTTCGTTT
>JAQUCZ010000131.1 GCA_028685945.1 Sulfurimonadaceae bacterium
ACGACAAGATGATTCTCCCTTACGACGTAGCGCAGATGGTGGGTTCCATGAGCGTGATGGGGGATGCGTTTTTTAAAGGCGTGAGCAATGGAAACACAAATACTTGAACCTTTCGCCCCGTGGGTGCTTTTGGGGATCGGGATCGCGCTTATAGCGTTTGAGAGTTTTTTGCTCTCGTTTGTGGCGCTTTGGTTTGGTTTGGGGTGCATTATCATGGCGCTTGTAAGTATGTTCGTGGTGTTTGACGAGGGTATCTGGCAGTTGGCATGGGCGTCGCTGCTTGCTCTTGCGATGCTTTTTACCCTTAGAACCCGCGCAATGGAGAAGTTTTTGGAACCCGCAGAACCCGTGGAGATTCGCGAGGATTACCTTAATGAGAGCGGCTACGGCGTGATCGAGAACGGCATGGTACATTTTAAGGCAACCTACTGGGTGCCCGAACATGCCAAAGGGGAGGTTTTTGCCGAGGGGGAAGAGGTGTTCGTGGCAAGTACCCACAAAGGGCGTGCAAAAATCTCTAAAATAACCGCATGATTTTAGTCTCTATTTTGGGGGAGTTTCACTCCTCTGTTTTTCCCGTTTTTTACGAATTTCACAGACGCATCAAAACCCACATTATCGTGCACGACGGCGGATTTCGGCGACGCAAAAACGATCGGGCTATACTAGAATCGCTCGAGAAGTTTAGCCGCAAATACGGACTGGGAGTCGAAACGTTCGAGTACGTGATCGACGAGGACTCTTTGGTTTCCATAGACAAACTTGCCGCAAATCTTCTTGGCATGTGCGAAGAGAAGGGGGAAATTTTTATCAACGCCACCGACGGGCTCTCCAACATCGGTATTTTGCTCGCACATAAAACCCTTGAGCACGGGGTGCATTTTATCGCCTACGATATGCACGAAAACAGCTACAACCTTATCACCAAAAATTCGATGCGTCACGTGCAGATGCACTCTTCGCTGGGCGTGGTCGATCATTTGCTTTTAAAAGGGTTTGAAGTGGAGCATGTGGAGGACAAAGAGTTTGCTCTGCGTCATAAAAAGAGCATCGTAGCACTTTTTGAGGAGCATCTTGAGGAGTTCAACAAGATGAAAATCGACCTTTTCAACCGCAAACTTCGCCCCCAAAAATATCCCCATGCCTACAGAGTTATCAAACGGTTGCGCCTTGACATCGTACGGCATTACAAAGAGATAACGGGTGGATTGTTTGAGTTTTACGTCTATTTTTTGCTGAATGATTTGGGTTTTGACGATATCGAAGTGGGGGTGCGGCTTAAACAGCCTTTTGGACAAAACGGCTTTGTAGGCAACGAGTTCGATATTTTGGCGATGCACCAAAACCACTTGCATATCATCGAGTGCAAGTTTACAAAAAACGTCAAACTTTCCGAACTCGTCTATAAATACGCCGCACTCGTCAACCAGCTCGACGATGAAGGCAAAGTGCTGCTGCTCACCGACAAGAAAAACTACAAACCCAACCTCGTCAAAGACAAATCGGGCGATCTGGAGCACCACAAACGTGCGGGACTCAGCCGCATTATGATTCGCGGTTCCCTCTTTCAACACAAAGAGGAATTCGCCCGCGAAGTGGGGGCATTTTTTCGTTTGGAGGGCTAGCGCCTAGAACATCTTGTCTAAAAGCATTTTCATCCCTTGGCGCGCCGCCTCTTCGGTGATGACGTCGACGACGTCTTTTTGTTTAGGTTGCGGCGCGCTTTGGTAGATCACCTGCGTTTTTTGGCTCTCTTTGGCGATTTTTGCCTGCTCTTTGAGAAAATACTCCTGCTCTTTTTTGCGTGCTTCATCTTTTAGCAGTTCGGTCGTAATGTCGATCATCGCCGCTATGATAGTGTCGTTAAGCCCCATGGCGGTGAGAACGTCGATCTCTTCAAGGGTGAACTCTTTGTAGGGGGTTTTTACGCGATTAATGAGGGAGATGATGAGCACGTCGCTTTTGCCCTTTTCGGCTAGACGTACCACATCCCCCACTTTAAGCCCTTCGGGACCCGTGAGCGCAAGGCGGAGTGCGGGGTCTTTAATAAAATAGACCGCATTGGGGTTTTTGTCCGCAAAGTTTTTAAGCCCCTGAAGATCGCCTTCGGCAAGAAATGTATTCACCTCTTGTTCGAGGCGTTTGTTGGCTTGATCTTGTTTAATCTTTTCCAAAAATGCTATGGCATGTGTGAATTTATTGGGCTGCTCCGTAGCGGGTGATGCCATTCTTCTGGAGCGTAAAGAAACATCTTTGGCTCTTTGTTCTAAACCTGCTATGGCAGCGTCGATATCGGCACCGCTACCGACGAGATAGAGGGCAACCTCTTCGGAATGATTTAATGCCGCACCCCCTAGCGGCGTCCAACCGTATTGTGAACGTGCGTTCACGTTCGCATTTCTCGATACGAGAAGTCGGATAATCTGTTTATGCATAAGAGTCGTAGCGTGAATAAGAGGGCTTCCGTATTGGTTATGCCATGTTTCGACGCTAACCCCGCTATCTAAAAGTTTCGTGACCGCCTGTACATCGTTACGCATAATCGCGCTATGCAGATCGATACTTTGGCTCAGTGCAACGTTTTGAGTCTGCTGCATGGGTGCGGCACATCCCGCTAAAAACGCCGTAAACATAACGGAACAAAGTAGATAAAATAATTTTTCGGTATGGAGCATAAGAGTTCCTTATGTAAATATAATGCTTTATCATGCACTTCTTTCTCTAAATATTTCATTGCGTGAAACTGTTTCGGAGGTAGTAAGTTTAGGCTCATAAAAGGCTAAAACTTCTTGGCATGCCATACAATCGTTTCGTTTTCTAAGCTCTTTGGTGCTACCCTATCGTATGAAAAAAATCGAAGGGAGAGTTTTGAAAAAACAACACGATCAAGCTTTTGAAGAAGCGGTAAAAACGATGATGCTTCACGTGGGGGAGAACCCCGAGCGCGAGGGGCTTTTAGAGACCCCAAAACGTGTGAGAAAAGCGTACGAGTTTATCTTCGGCGGCTACAAAGAAAACCCTAGAGAGATTCTCGAAAAAGCACTTTTTACAAGCTCCAACGACGAGATGGTGCTTATTAAAGATATCGAGTTTTATTCGACGTGCGAACACCATCTTTTGCCGATCATCGGGCGGGTGCATGTTGCATACATCCCCGACGGTAAAGTGGTGGGGCTTTCAAAAATCCCCCGCGTCGTGAATGTTTTTGCGCGCCGTATGCAGATCCAAGAGCAGCTTACCGAGCAGATCGCCGATGCGATTATGAGCACCATCACCCCCAAAGGGGTCGCGGTGGTGATCCAAGCACGCCATATGTGCATGGAGATGCGCGGGGTAGAGAAGATCAACTCCACGACGACCTCTTCGGCACTGCGCGGGCTCTTTAAAAAAGACGAAAAAACAAGAGCGGAGTTTTTCTCCCTCATTAACTCCCCGACGGGTACGAGATACTAAGGTCGGCATGCCTCTAAAATCCCTCAAAGACAAAATCGCCGCCAAAAACCACTCTACCCACTTCGGTGAGGTGGTAAAGATCAACGCCACCGTTATCACTGCGCGCGGTTTAAAGGTGAGTATCAGCGATATGGTGCGCATCGTTTCAAACCAAAACGCTCAAGAAACGGTGGGGATGGTGACCGAGATAGACGGCGATACGTTTTTCATCACCCCGTTTAGTTTTATAGAGGGGTTTTGCTCGGGCGATCACGTGTTCTTGGAGCAAGCGGGGATGCAAATTCCCGTAGGCAAAGGGCTGCTAGGTCGCGTGGTCGATCCGTTTATGCGCCCCATCGACGGGCAGGGAAGCTTGGCATGTGCCGCTATGTCGCCCATTATCAAAGCGCCGATTGCCGCGATGAAACGGGGGATGATCGATGAGGTGTTTAGCGTGGGGGTAAAAAGCGTGGACGGGCTTTTAACCTGCGGCAAGGGGCAAAAGCTCGGCATCTTTGCGGGAAGCGGCGTTGGGAAATCGACGCTGATGGGGATGATCGTGCGGGGTGCGGATGCGCCTATCAAAGTGGTTGCCCTTATCGGGGAGCGCGGGCGCGAGGTGCCTGAGTTTATAGAAAAAAATCTCGGCGGCAATCTTGAGAATACCGTGATCGTGGTCGCCACAAGCGACGATTCGCCGCTGATGCGTAAATACGGCGCTTTTGCCGCGATGAGCGTGGCGGAGTTTTTTAAAGATCAGGGGCTTGACGTGCTGTTTATTATGGACTCGGTGACCCGTTTTGCCATGGCGCAGCGCGAGATCGGGCTGGCACTGGGTGAACCTCCCACCTCCAAGGGCTACCCGCCCTCGTCTCTCACCCTTTTGCCGCAACTGATGGAGCGTGCCGGCAAAGAGGAGGGCAAAGGGAGCATCACCGCTTTTTTTACCGTACTTATCGAAGGGGACGACATGAGCGACCCTATCGCCGATCAGTCGCGCTCTATTTTGGACGGGCACATCGTACTCTCACGCGAGATGACCGACTTTGGCATCTACCCGCCCGTGAATACTCTCAACTCCGCTTCGCGCGTTATGAACGACATTATCACC
>JAQUCZ010000132.1 GCA_028685945.1 Sulfurimonadaceae bacterium
TGGCCGACAAACCCGCTGAAAGCGGGCAGACATGGCATGTAGGGCTCGATGCAAGACACACCGTTGCCCCCAAATCCATCAAAGCAAGGTTGTGATGGGTGGGGTTTTGGCGGTTCAAAAGAAGGTCGGCCTGCTCCCAAAGCTCTTTATCGCTCGGATTTTCCAGCGCAAAGTAGCGGCGAAGCACCCGCGCGATGTTGGTATCGACCACGCAGACGCACATGCCATAGCCAAAACTAGCGACCGCATGTGCGGTGTATTTGCCCACGCCCGGGAGTTTGCGAAGCGCATCTATATCCCGCGGCAGCCCCTCTTGGCAAAGCTTCGCACTTGCATGAAGATTCTGCGCGCGGCGGTAATACCCAAGCCCGCTCCACATCCCGTAAACCTCCTCCAAAGGGCTGCATGCCATGGCATGTAAGGTGGGGAAACGCTCTAAAAACTGAAAATAATACTCCTCCAAAACCCTCTTTACCTGTGTTTGCTGCAGCATCACCTCGCTGAGGTAAACATGGTACACGTCATTCGTTTTGCGCCAAGGAAGCTCGTGGCGTCCGTGTTTTTCGTACCATTGAAGCAGAGAGTTTCGGATTGCATTATGTGATTCGGGCACGGGGACACTAGCTCTTTTTAGAGGGAAATTCGAGATAAAAGCAGGTTCCCGAAGTGATAGGGGAGAACCCTATTTTGCCGCGCATGCGCGATTCGACAATGTTTTTGGCGATATAAAGACCGATCCCCGTTCCGTAGGTGTTTGATTTTGTCGAGAAATAGGGCTCAAAAATATTTCCTGCACTCTTTGGGTCGATCCCCCCGCCGTTATCGCTTACTTCTATCCTTATAACGTTATCGTTCTGTTTGGATGTAATGGTTATCGCGCCCCGTTCTATTTGAGCGGTTTGAAGTCGATGTTTGATCGCGTCGAGGGCATTGTTCAAAAGGATGATAAGAACTTGCTGGAACTCGTTTGCAATGCCCGAAAGCTCTATATTTTCTTGAAGTTCAAGAGAGATATCCGTTTTGGCACTTTTACGTTGGGCGTCTATAATCATCAAAGCGTTGCGTATGCTTGCATTGGGATCAAAATTGCCGCTGTGTTTCTCGGGGCTTAAAAATTTTCTAAAGTCGTCTATGGTTTGGGACATATAGGCAATATTGGAGGTGATGATGCGGATTTTTTCGTCAAACTCCTCATCGCTTAGATTGCCGACGGCATGAAGTGTTTCTAGGTTGACGGTCGCAAGACCTATGATGTTGAGAGGCTGGCGCCACTGGTGCGCGATAGATTCAAGCAACTCCCCCATAGCCGCCTGACGCGATTGGTGCAGCATCATCTTCTCTTGGGTCTTTTGCTTTTGCATCTCCTCTTTGACCCGTTTTTCAAGCGTTTGATTAAAAGATGCAAGTTCTTCGCGCTGCTCTTTGAGGGTATCGAGGCTCATTTGCAAATCGAGTTGGGACTGTTTGAGTTGGGTAATATCGCGCCCTGCACCTACCGTGCCGAGAATTTTTCCCTCTTTGTCGTAAAAAGGGGCTTTGTAAACTTCAAGGTAGAGCATTTTTCCGCGAACGTTTCCGAACTCTTCAAATTTCATAGGCTTATTGTTTTCGATGACGATGAGATCGGAATTAAAACAAAGCTCGCCGAAAGTGTGCCAATCGGGATTCTCTTTATGAGCCTCGCGTTCGCGCATAGCAAAGAAAATATCGGTTTTGCCGATAGGCTCTTGGGTGTCTTTTGCCATAAGCAAACCCTCGCAGATAGCTTGATTGGCATACAGGTACTTCCCATCCAAATCTTTTACCCAAAGCATATCGGGAAGGTTGCGCGTTAGAAGTCGAAGAAGTTCCGAATCGTGTGCTTGTAAATCCAAAAGATCAAACGGCAAAAATTCCCCTTGTAATATAAATACCGTATTTTACCTAATCAATGCTTACCGTTTTTATTGAATAGAGGAGTTGTAACGAATTAGATGGCTATTTTTTAAAGATAAAAAGATGCTCATGCATAATGAGCAAAAAATTTGCTTCTTTACTTTTTTTGACCCAAAAACCTGTAGCTTTGCAATTGTGCTGATGTTTAATAATGTCTTCTTTAAGTTCAAAACCAACTTTTAAAAATCTTTGCATTACTTTAAAGGCAAGCAGTTGATACATTTTATTGCGTCGCGTATCACCGATGAGAATAGCGCAGTATCTATCTTTTTTAAGTACGCGGTAAAGCTCTCGTGCGACCTTCTCCATCTCATCACAGAAAAGGTCAATATCGTGGATGTTTGAAAGGTTTTGCTTTATCTGTTTGTCGCTGTATTTTATAATATCGACGTAGGGCGGATGGTTGAGAATGAAGTCGATGCTTTCATCTTTTAAGAGTGATAAATCTCTCGCATCATTGAGTTTTACTTTGATTCTTGGATTATACTCTGATTCAAAATCTAAAGCTTTTTGTGTAAGTTCTATGGCATGTGGGTTTATATCAAGTGCTAAAAGATGGCGATTGAGAAGTTTACATTCTATGGCTGTCGTGCCTCCTCCAATCATCGGGTCAAGTACACATTCCTTTTCATTTGTATATCTCAAAAGAAGATTACGTACCACTTCAGGTGCCCAATTTCCTCTATACTTTGAGTTATGTGTTGCCCAGTTTCCACGACGAGCAAAACTTCAAAGTTGCTAAATTGTTTCATGTTGAACAGAATACTTTAAGTAGTTGGAAAAAACGCAATAAAATTCCGTATGAAAAACTTGATGAACTTTCACTTGAACATGCTATCTCAATGGATTGGCTATTGGGCGGGGAAGATAAATATGAAAGCTACAAAGAGTTGCTAGCAGATTTGGAGCTACTTCCAAAAGAAAAAAAAGAGATATATTTACTCAGAATCAAAGCTGACGTAATAGAAGCTATAAATAATGCTATTTAAGTTTGTAGATACCGCGACCGATAAATTCGAGGTAGTTTTTATCTCGTAAAATTTGCAGTTGTTGTCTGATTTTTGCTTGAATATTATTGTTATCGGGATACTTGCGCTTGAGAAAATTTTCAAATTGATAAAGCTCATATAACGAAAAAGTTTTGTTTTCAAGTTTATCAATACATTGCAAAATATCAAGAATCCATCCTTTGGCTTGAAAGTTGAAAGATTTTTGCAAAAAGCTTGTTTTATTCCATTCTTCTAAAATTTTATCTTTACTTTGAACTTTTGAATCTTTGATATAAAAAATTTTTCCGCTTTTTGGGATGGTTTCGAGTAAGATATTGCATCCAACCCAGCCCGCTCTTTTGGCATGTAGAGCAAGAGGTTTACGTTTTTCGATTATTTCGGGAATAAAGAAATGTTTTGGAATGACCATAAAATTGGCAACGTTATACGTTTTTGCATTGTAGTTTAAAAAGAAAAAATTTGGATTTGAGTCGCTTTGAAGTCGCTCAATCATCGTCGCATAAGCCCCATCAACTATTTTTTTGCCGATTGCGTCTTTTTTACTTTTAAGCTCGTAATCTTCATGGCATGTAGGACAAAAAAAATCGGCAACAGGCTTGTTGTTTTCGTACTCAGAAATAGAGCTTCCGCAACTTGGGCAGTAGATAAACTCATTCACCCATGTTTCGCTCAAAACACGAATTTTTTGTGAATTACTTGTGTAAATATCTGCTTTTGAGGAAAATAAGTTGAGATTCATACGATTAAGGACGCGCCAAGCTTACGCTTTGACACGTGCGAGTCGCTCCGCTTCTTGCGTCTTATAAAGCTCCGCGCACCCTTTTGAGAGTTCGCGGATTTTGAGAATGTAGTTTTGGCGCTCCGTTTGGCTGATCGCTTTGCGTGCATCGAGGACGTTAAAGGTATTTGCCGCCATCATACAAAGGTCGTACGCAGGCAGCGGCAAGCCCGCTTCTAGGGTGCGTAAGCACTCTGCGCTTTTGGCGTTGAACTCGTTAAAGAGCATCGCGGTGTCGGCGACTTCAAAGTTGTATTTGCTAAACTCGATCTCCGCCTCTTTGTGCACGTCGCGGTAGAGGGTTTTGCCGTATTCGTTTTCCCCCCAAACGATGTCAAACACCGTATCGACCCCTTGGAGGTACATCGCCAAGCGCTCCGTTCCGTAGGTGATCTCTACAGCTACGGGGTTGCACTCGATCCCGCCGACTTGTTGGAAGTAGGTAAATTGGGTAACTTCCATCCCGTTGAGCCACACTTCCCATCCAAGACCCCAAGCACCCAGCGTGGGCGATTCCCAGTTGTCCTCGACAAAGCGGATATCGTGTTCGGCAACATTTAAGCCCAAATACTCCAACGATTTGAGATAAAGCTCTTGGATATTGTCGGGAGATGGTTTGATAAGCGCTTGGAACTGGTAATAGCTTCCCAAGCGGTTGGGGTTTTCGCCGTAGCGCCCGTCGGTCGGGCGGCGTGAGGGTGCCACGTAGGCAGTTGCCCACGGCGTAGAATCGAGCGAGCGTAAAAATGTAGCGGGGTGGAACGTTCCCGCACCCGCAG
>JAQUCZ010000006.1 GCA_028685945.1 Sulfurimonadaceae bacterium
CTCCGCACCTAACTCCAAAGGGATTCGGGAGATTTTATAATCTACATGCCAAAGCCTCTTTTTATTTTACCCAATATCGCGATTCCTTTAGCGTCTATGTGGAGAACCTCGAAAAACTAGACGTATCGCAAATCCGAGAGATTGAGCGGTTCATACACGAGCGCAAAGGGGTGTTCGACTTTCAAACATACACGTTCGTTATTCAAAAAAGAATAGAGTTTGAGGAGTTTTGCATGCTTCTTAACCACCTTGGAATCGAGGCGACATGCCAAGAGAATTTTGCAAAACCCCACCCCTCAAGTGCGAAAATAGAGTTCGGAAAATATAAGGGCGCACAGCTTTGCGAACTACCCGACGAGTATTTAGAGTGGCTAAAAAGAAACTACCGAGGCGGGCAAAGAGAAGTTATTGAAGAGGAATACCGTCGAAGAAATCTTTAAATGTTTCAAAATGAAACACAAAAGCTTTTTTGTGTGTGAAAAAAAGTAACACTTGTGTTTTTCATCCCGTTTATTAGGTTATAATTTTTCAAATCTAGAACATAGGATATGAAACATGGCATTTATTGAAGAGTACAAAAAACATATCGCCGAGAGGGAAGCCCTAGGCGTTCCGCCGCTTCCACTTTCTGCAGAACAAGTTGCTGCATTAGTAGAGATGATTAAAGCAGGTCAAGGGGATATGGCACAAAACGTCGATCTTCTTGCAAACCGCGTAAATCCGGGTGTTGACGACGCTGCATACGTCAAAGCTGCTTTCTTAAACGACGTAGCATCGGAAAAAATCAAAGTAGATGCTATCGCTCCGCAAAAAGCTATCGAGATTATGGGATTGATGCTTGGAGGCTACAACGTCAGACCGATTATCGACGGACTAAAATCAAGCAACAATGCGGTTGTAGAAGCTTCAAAAGAGGCACTTAAACATACCCTTCTCGTGTACGATGCGTTTAACGACGTAGAAGAATTGCACAAAGCGGGTAATGCTGCCGCTACCGAAGTTATGACTTCATGGGCAAACGGCGAGTGGTTTACAAGCAAACCTGCACTTGCAGAAGAGATTACCTTAACGGTATTTAAAGTTCCGGGCGAGACAAATACGGATGACCTCTCCCCTGCATCTGAAGCGTTTACACGTTCGGATATCCCTTTACATGCCAACTCTATGCTTGTAGCAAAAATGGACAATCCGATCGCTACAATCAACGAGCTCAAACAAAAAGGGCATCCGCTTGCGTACGTGGGTGACGTTGTAGGAACGGGTTCTAGCCGTAAATCGGGTGTAAACTCCGTACAGTGGCATATGGGTGAAGATATTCCGGGCGTACCTAACAAACGTACGGGCGGCGTAGTGATCGGCGGTATCATCGCACCTATTTTCTTTGCAACTTGTGAAGACTCGGGAGCTCTTCCTTTAGAGATGGATGTTACGCAAATGGAGACGGGAGACGTTATCACACTTTACCCGTACAAAGGGGAAGCGCATAAAAACGGAAAATGTGTAGCAACGTTTAAACTTAACCCGAATACCATCACGGATGAAGTGCGTGCAGGCGGACGTATCCCGCTTATTATCGGTCGCGGTTTAACGACAAAAGCACGTGCGGTTCTTGGCATGGGCGCAACCGATCTTTTCTTGGCACCTGAACAACCTGCCGACAACGGTAAGGGGTACACGTTGGCACAAAAAATGGTGGGACGCGCATGCGGCGTAGCGGGGATCAAACCGGGCGTGTATTGCGAGCCTGTTACATCAACCGTAGGAAGCCAAGATACAACGGGACCTATGACGCGTGATGAGATTAAAGAGCTTGCGGCACTCGGCTTCTCGGCTGATTTGGTAATGCAGTCATTTTGTCATACGGCGGCATATCCAAAACCGTCCGATATTAAAATGCACCACACGTTGCCTGATTTTATCTCAAATCGCGGCGGTATTTCGCTTCGTCCGGGTGATGGGGTTATCCACTCGTGGTTAAACAGAATGGTTCTTCCCGATACCGTAGGAACGGGTGCGGACAGCCACACGCGTTTTCCTATCGGTATATCTTTCCCCGGCGGTTCCGGAATCGTTGCGTTTGCTGCGGTAACGGGATCTATGCCTTTGACGATGCCTGAGTCGGTACTTGTACGCTTTAGCGGTGAATTGCAACCGGGTATTACGTTGCGTGACCTTGTAAATGCAATCCCGCACCAAGCGATCAAAGAGGGTCTTTTGACGGTTGAGAAAAAAGACAAGAAAAATATCTTCAACGGTCGTATTTTAGAGATCGAAGGGTTGCCGCAACTTAAATGTGAGCAAGCATTCGAGCTTTCCGATGCTTCGGCTGAGAGAAGTGCGGCTGCATGTACCGTAAAACTTGATAAAGAGCCTGTAATCGAGTACATCAAATCTAACATCGTTCTTTTAGAGCAAATGATCGAATCGGGATACGAAGATAAACGTACAATCGCTAGAAGAATCGAAAAAATGAAAGAGTGGTTGGCAAATCCGACTCTTATGGAAGCGGATAAAGATGCGGAATACGCAGCGATTATCGAGATCGATCTTAATAAAATCACGGAGCCTATCTTGGCATGTCCGAACGATCCGGATGATGTTGCTACGCTTTCGGAGATTTTAGCTTCTAACCGCCCGACAAAAATCGACGAAGTATTCGTAGGTTCTTGTATGACTAACATCGGTCACTACCGTGCACTCGGTGAGGTTTTAAAAGGCGAGGGTGCCGTTCCTGCACGTCTATGGGTATGTCCTCCTACACGTATGGATGAGACGCAGCTCACAGAAGAGGGGTACTACGCAATCTACGGAACCGCAGGTGCTAGAACTGAAGTTCCGGGATGCTCACTCTGTATGGGGAACCAAGCGCGTGTTGCAGACAACGCGGTGGTATTCTCGACTTCAACGCGTAACTTCGATAACCGTCTCGGAAAAGGGGCGCAGGTGTATCTAGGTTCTGCAGAACTTGCAGCGGTTTGTGCAATGCTCGGACGCCTTCCGACGGCTCAAGAGTACAACGAGATCGTACCGAAGAAAATAGCAGGTAAAGAAGCAAATATCTACAAATATTTGAACTTTAACCTTATCCAAAACTACAAACTCGGTTAAACCCTACAAAGAGGAGAGTTCTCCTCTTTGTAGTCTCTCCGTAAACTTCTTTCTTTTTTCTCTTTCTTTATAAATCACTTTTCTTTTTGAATAAACTCTTATCAATTTAAAATAATAGTAAAAATTAATTTTATGTATCAAAAAGTTATCAAAATACATGCTTAATAATAAAAAATGTTATTTTTTAAGTAATCATTAAAAAATAAGCTGATAATATAAACTTATACAAAATGTATAAAGGAAGTGTATGAATCGCTTGAAGAAAATTGCAATGGTTGCAATACTCGGTTTGTTAAATGTAGGTGCCTATGCGGCAGGACCACACGACGGGGTAACGTGTTTGGGATGTCACTCGGCTCACTTTGCGGTAGATCATAAAATCTTTGCCGTTAAAAATACGAATCAAAAAAATCCGTTAACCAAAAAGTCGTTTGACAAATTGGTTGCGAAAAACTGTTTGGGTTGCCACCAGTTGGCGGAATACGGCGGAGCGGGCGTAAAACCGATCCATATGCATACGACGCATCCGATCGGTATGGTACCGAATCCAAAAATTGCATCGGTTCCTAAGAATATGCTAAAAGACGGTAAGCTCGACTGCGTAAGCTGTCACGAAGCGCACCCTTCAAACAAAAACTTTATGTATTTGCGTGTCGATACGGGTGCTACGGGTGAGAATATCCAAAAACTTTGTGCTGCATGCCATGATGCAAAAGTCGATTACGATTCCGTCGGTATCAAAAAGATACAAGATATCAAAATCTTTAGTGCCATGGATCAAGAAAAAGGTTCAGGTTTCTTTATGAGAGACGAAGTTCGTATCGAAAACCAAACACCTGAGTATGTTAAACCGCTCGGTAAGTTGCCTGAGAACGATTTGGCGCCGAACTATACGGCACAACCTGACTGGGTATATGCACCTGAGATCAATCCGCAAGCTGAGCTCAATAAAGAGATCGAAGCAAGAGAGAAACAGTCTGCAAAACCGAAAGAAACTCCTAAAGTCAAGTAGTTTCTTCCCTCGCAACCTTTCGCTTACAAAAGCGAAAGGTGCACTTTTTACGATAATTTTTTAGATTCCTTCCCGACTTTTCTTGCAAATTTTACTATAATCATGGCATGTGTATTTATTATTTTAAATTTTTAACAAAAATAATGATAAAATTGTGATTTATGATTAAATGATATTTTAGGATTAAGCAATGGCTGAACTTAGAGAACTTGTAGAATATTCGGATAAATTATCACTCCTTTATATAGACGAAGATAAAGAGTTCTTGCACAATATTTCGGAAATTTTGAAAAAAGTGTTTCTTAAACTCGACGACGCAAGTGACGCTACGACGGGGATGGGATATGCGAAACTCAACAGATACGACTTGATTATTGTCGATTCTGCATCAAGCGTTATGAGTATAGACCAACTCGTAAAAAACCTTCAGACAGTCAACAGATACCAAGATATTATCGTCGTAGCAAAAAATCTCGGCGAACAAAAGATGTTGGAACTTTACGGACTCGGCGTTCAAGCAATCGTAAGCAAACCTTTAAAAATATCTCTTTTACTCGATGCAATTTTAAAAATAACCTCCAAGATTGCTCACGAAAGGGAGTTTTTGACCGCCGAGATAGAGAAACTCAACGAAAATTTGCTTTACGAGCGCAAAAGAATCGGTCGTTTTATGGTAAACGAAAAAAAACTTACCGACAAGATAGAAACCTATGAAAACAACATCAATTTTAATAAAAATATTTACGAACTGACAAGACTGCCGAGCAAATATGCGCTTCAAAATGCCCTCAACGGCACCCCTCAGTCTTTGCTGTATATCAACATCGATCATTTCGATTTTATCAATTCGATTTACGGCATGGGAAAAGCAAACAAACTTTTAAAAGAGTGTGCAGTACGGTTAAAAAAATTTATGCCGCAAAATGCAGAGTTGTTCCATATTACCGCTGATGAATTTGTGGTTCTTTTGGATACACCCCAAGCGGATCAAGACATAATGCTCGCCAAACAGATACAATCGATGTTTAAAGAAGCGCCGCTGGAGTTTGACGAGTTTAGTCATTTTGTAGTATTTTCGATAGGGGTCGACAGGGGAAGCGGGAAAATTTTATTTGTCAACGGAAAATCGGCATCGAAAGAGTCGCGATATTTCGGCGGCGATCAGGTGACGCTTTATGATCCTCAGTCTGATTACATTAAGCAACAGCGCGAAAACCTTTACTGGATAGAAACACTCAAAAAAGCGTTTGAAGAGAACCGTATAGCAACGTATTACCAGCCGATCGTAAGCAATACGAATCCGCATGCTTCAAAACATTACGAGGTGCTTTGCCGTTTGATAGACACCGACGGGAAGATCATAGGCGCGGAAAAATTTATCCACAGTGCAAAACTCGTGGGGCTTGCTACCCATATTACAAAAACGGTGATCGACAAAACATTCAAGCTTTTTACGTCGAACGATTACAGTTTTTCGCTCAATATCAGCATGTACGATCTGCATCAAAACTATCTGCTCGAATTTTTACGCTACAAATGTCAAAGATACCAAGTCGAGCCGAGTCGGGTTTATTTGGAGATCGTAAAAGACGTTATTTTGGATAAAACCGACACGATAGATCGGCAGATACTCGCTCTTAAAGAAGCGGGTTTTCATATTATTATAGATAACTTCGGTTCCGATGCGATTATTTATAACCGTATTTTTGAGCTTCAAGCCGAATATATTAAAGTGGACGGTTCTCTGATTAAAGAACTCTCGCAGCAAGGACCTCGAGGGATTATTGCAGAGAGTATCATTAAGTTTGCTCGTGAGGGTGGGATAAAAATCATCGCAGAGCATGTGGAAAACGTCGAAATTTACGAGATAGTCAAAGCTCACGGCATCGAGTTTTCGCAAGGTTTTGCAATCGCAAAACCGTCGTTGACGCTTTAAGCTATTCCGAAATAACGTCGAAATCAAGAGGGATCGACGGCTCAAATAGGGTGAGATCGATTTTTGCGTTTTGTTTTTGCTTTGAAAAAGAGATTTTTATATCGTTTTCAAATTCGTCTTTATAGGAGATTGAAGTAAGTTTTTCTTCGGATATCTCGATAGTGTAGAGGGTGTTTTTAAAAACGGCTTCGTATTTTCCGGATGCAGTTTGTTTGGCATGTTGCATAATTTGAAAAAAGTCCAAATCGCTATCAAGTCGTTTGATAATCACCTGTTCGATCTCCGGTTCTATAATCACCACTTTGTTTTTGTTTACGTAGATATCTTTGAGAACGGGTTCTCTGTAGTGCCACTTGGCATGTTGGGGCTTTGAGGCGCTCACATAACCTTTATAGAGAAGGGTTTTGTTTTTTTCGTCGGTTACGCTTTGGGTAAATTCCGCCTCAAACGATTCAAGCATCTCTAGCGAAGCGTGCAGATGGGAGAGAAAAAGCGGCAGAAGAAAGAAAAGAATTTTCATACGGGTACCTTTTTTTTCTTTGAATTATAGCCAAGAGAGGTTAATTCGTAATCTCTCCCGCTCTTAAGGTTTGGCGGTTTATGCGAAATATTATTTTTACTATGCTAGAATAAGTTCTATTTCTTGGATTTTTCTCAAGAAAAGATAACGATTTTAAAATTAAGGTTGCGGATGCTACAAGCATTATTGGGTAAGATATTTGGTACTACAAATGATCGTGAATTAAAAAAATATTTAAAGAAAGTAAAAGCTATCAACGCCCTAGAGGCAAAATATCAAGAGATGGACGATGCGACGCTTCAGGCATCGTTTGGGGCGTTAAAAGAGAGTGTCGTAAAAGGGGAGAAGACCTTGGACGACGTATTGGTGGAGTCGTTTGCCATTACGCGCGAAGCGGCGAGAAGAATCCTCCGTATGAGACATTTCGACGTCCAACTCATAGGCGGTATGGTGCTGCACGAGGGAAGAATCGCCGAGATGAAAACGGGGGAGGGGAAAACCCTCGTTGCAACCCTGCCGATTATCCTAAATGCAATGACGGGCAAAGGGGTACACCTTGTAACCGTCAACGATTACCTCGCATCGCGCGACGGCAACGAGATGCGCCCTCTTTATGAATTTTTGGGCTACAGCGTAGGGGTTATTACCGATGCCATGTACGATCCTACTTTGAAAAAAGCTGCCTATGCTGCGGATATCACCTACGGTACCAACAACGAATACGGTTTTGATTATCTTCGAGACAATATGAGTTACTCAAAAGAGCAGATGGTGCAACGCTCCCACCATTTTGTTATTGTCGACGAAGTGGACTCTATCCTTATCGACGAGGCGCGTACGCCGCTTATTATTTCGGGTCCTACAAACAGAAAAATGCGAGACTACGTCGATGCGAATAGAATCGCTTTGGAACTTGTTAAAGATGAGCACTTTACGGTAGATGAAAAAGACAAGGTGATCCTTATCACCGAAGCAGGGATCACCAGAGCTGAAGAGTTGTTTGGGGTAGAAAACCTTTACAGCATCGAAAATGCTTCTCTACCTCATGCCATAGATCAGGCACTTAAAGCCAACTACCTTTTTGAAAAAGACGTCGATTACGTCGTGAGCAACGGCGATGTAATAATCGTAGACGAGTTTACGGGTCGTTTAAGCGAAGGGCGCCGCTACTCCGAAGGGCTGCATCAAGCACTCGAGGCCAAAGAGGGGGTCGAAATCAAAGAAGAAACCCAAACGCTTGCCGATATAACGTTTCAAAACTATTTTAGAATGTACGACAAGCTCTCGGGAATGACGGGAACGGCACAGACGGAAGCTACGGAGTTTGCACAGATTTATAGTCTCGACGTCATCTCTATTCCGACAAATATCCCCGTTTCAAGAGTCGATTTGAACGATCTTATCTATAAGACGGAGAAAGAGAAATTTGCTGCCGTTATAGCAAAAGTAAAAGAGCTGCAAACAACGGGGCAGCCGGTGCTTATCGGAACGGCATCGATTGAAAAATCGGAAGTTCTGCATGAGTTGCTTAAAAAAGAGAAGATTCCCCACACGGTATTGAATGCGAAGAACCACGCGCAAGAGGGTGAGATTATCAAAAATGCAGGTATGAAAGGTGCCGTGACGATTGCGACCAATATGGCGGGGCGCGGGGTCGACATTAAAGTGAGTGATGAGATCAAAGCACTCGGCGGGCTTTATATTATCGGTACCGAAAGACACGAAAACAGACGTATCGACAATCAGCTTCGCGGGCGTAGCGGGCGCCAAGGGGATCCGGGAACGACACAGTTTTATTTGAGTTTGGAAGATAACCTTCTGCGCATTTTCGGCTCCGACAAGATCAAGACGATTATGGAGCGTTTAGGGGTAGAAGACGGCGAATATATCGAATCGAAAATGGTCACGCGTGCGGTTGAAAAAGCGCAGAAAAAAGTGGAAAACATGCACTACGAAGGGCGTAAACATATCGTAGAATACGACGATGTTGCAAACGAGCAAAGAAAAATCATCTATAAATTCAGAAATCAGCTTTTGGATCCCGAATTTGATATCGCTGCACGCATCGACGCGATACGCGAAGAATACGTACAACATCTGCTTATACAGGCAGAAATTTACGAGGGTGGGGCACACGAAGATTTTAACCTGAAAAAACTTTCCGAAATCCTCAAAGAAGAGATCAACCACGATTTGGATCTTCAAGCAGTTACAGGGCTGGAATACGACGAGCTAGCGGCAAAAATCGTCGCACATGCCAAGGGAGAATACGATACGAAAATGGCGGTGCTTGAGCCTTCGTTGCGTCATGAGATAGAAAAAGAGTTCTATCTTAAAGAGCTTGACAAAGCGTGGCGCGAGCACCTTTATGCGATGGACAACATGAAAACGGGTATCCGTTTGCGTGCATACAACCAAAAAGACCCCCTTGTCGAGTATAAAAAAGAAAGTTTTAACCTCTTTAGCGAGCTTGTAAACGATATCAAATTTAATACGATCCGCACCTTGCAGATCCTTCAATTCACGCTTCAATCTCCCGAAGAGGAAGCAAAAAGAGTTGCCCAACAGCGTGAAATGGAGCGAAGAGCCCAAGAAGCGCAAATGAAGTTTAACCTCGAAGAGTCTTCGTCTACAGAAGCATCCGAAAAAAAAGTAGCACGAAACGATGCGTGTCCGTGCGGCAGCGGCAAAAAATACAAACAGTGTTGCGGCAAAAGCGGTCCTAAAAAAGGTGTGTTTGCTTCTTGAAAACTTCTATCGTTCCTTATCTCGTAAAAAGATTTTTGAGGTTTGACAAAGAGCAACCTTTTATCTTTTTATCGGCGTTGCTTGCGTTTTTAGGGATCTCTTTGGGCGTTATGGTTTTGATTGTGGCTATGGCGCTTATGAACGGATTTGACAAAGAGTTTAAAAAGAAACTCACCATTATGAACTACCCCCTTACGATTATTCCGAAATTTTACGGCGCGGTCAACGAAGAGCTTTTGATCGACTTGGAGACCAAATTTCCCCACCTGTCGTTTAGTCCTTATGTACAATCTGCGGTAATGGCGCGCGAAGGGAGCAAACTCGAAGGAGGATATCTCTTCGGCGTCGATTTTGCATCCGAAGCCAAGGTCAACAGTGTTTTAAACGAGGCTATCCAAAAAACACAACTGGGAAAATTCGACGTTCTCGTAGGTAAATCGCTTAAGGAGGAGTTTGCTCTTGGCATGGACGATAAGCTGATGTATATCTTCACCCATGTCGAGCCGGGCGGCTTGGCGGTTACCCCGAAGATTAAGCGTTTTGAAGTCAAAGGGGTGTTCGATTCGGGGCTTTCGGCGTATGACAAGGCGTACAGTTACACCACCCTTGCTTCGCTTCAAGCGCTTTTGCATATTCCCGCAAATCAATACGACGGTATCCACATCTTTTCTGCAAACCCCCATGAGGATATTGTAGCAATCAAAAATGAGCTCCCTATGACGGTGACGATCAAAGGGTGGTGGGAAGATAATCTGAATTTCTTTGCCGCACTCGAACTTGAAAAAGTTTCCCTGTTTATCGTTTTGATGCTTATTATATTGATCGCTTCGATCAATATCATCTCCTCTTTGCTGATGACCGTTATGAACCGAAGGAGCGAGATCGCTTTATTGCTTTCTTTGGGGGCAACGACGCTTGAGATCAAAAAAGTGTTTCTTTATTTAGGAATCGTTATCGGAATAAGCGGGATCATTGCGGGGGTAGCCCTTGGCATGTGCGGTTTATGGATTTTGGGGACGTTTGATATCGTATCGCTTCCAAAAGACGTGTACCCTACGACGACGTTGCCTCTTGATTTAAGCATAAAAGATTTTTCTTTGATAGTTATCGGAGCGTTTGTTATCGTAATCGCTTCCTCTTTTTACCCTGCCAAAAAAGCAAGCGAAGTCGATATCCTTACCGTTTTACGAAACGAATAAGTCGTTATTTTTTCTCTTCATTTTCATCGTCACCGAAAAGGTGAAAAGGGAGGAGAAAAGTTCTTTTTATAATGTTGAGCGGCGCTACCATGATCTCTTTTGCCAAAAGGGAGGAGACTTGCGGATCTTCAAGCGTCCCCTCTACGCTTAGCGTCGTCGCCACGCTTTTTTCATCAAACAATATATATCCCAATATCGGAATTTGCGAGGCGCTGCTTCCGAGATCGGTTTTGAGATTAAGTTCAAGATCGACGTTGTTTTTTTTGTAATCGACGATCCCTTTGCCCAGAATAGTTATCTCTTTTGACTCTAAAAGTATGTCGGAGATATCAAAAAGCAAATCTTTGGCATGGAATTTCATATAGCCGTTGGTAACATACATCCCTTCGGTGCTGTATCCCGGAAGGGAAAAAGTGACGAGGGATGGGATGGTATTGACAAAAGCCAAAATGTTGTTTAGGATTCTATAGTCTTTGATCGTCGAATCTTTTAGGTAAAAAACCCCTTCAAAATCGTCTATGTCTCCGTTGAGCGTAAACGATAGATTGGCATCTTGGAATTTGGAATAAGCAAACAGCTGCTCCATAAATCGATCGCCGAAATTAGCACCGTGCAAAAGAAACTGTTTTTGCGCATCGTAGCTTAGTTGTGCTACCCCTTTATCGCATGTAAGTGTTGCTTCGATTCCGTTTTGGTTGTGTAAAAAATGGATCGTATCGGCTACGATGCGTCTTTCTTTGTTAAGGTAGAGATAGGTATCTTCCCCCTCGAACAAAACGGAAAGGGAGTTTTGTTTTTTTCCCGTTTGAAAAAGCTCAAGAAAACGGATCAGTTCAAATAGATCGATTCCGATATTTTTTGCACTGATTGCAAGCTCCTTTTTAAAAAGAACAAAAAGGCTGTCGTTGACATTGAAGCGTACGCTGCCGTCTTTTGGGGTGTAGCTGCCTTGGATACGGTAGTTTTTTACAGGCTCCTTCTTGGCATGTAAGAGCGTAAAAGGGTAGCGTGTTTGTGCAGAAAAGTCGATTTGCTCTTTGGCATCTTCTTTTGAGAGGCTTAGCGTGCCGTTTGTAACGTTGTAGTCCTGAAAAAGAGGCGTAAAGGGGGCAAGCTTTTGCAACTCTAAAAACCTTACATGCCAACCTTGCACACCGTAGCTTGCATCGATCCCCAGAGATTCAAGCTCGCAGACCATACGTTCGGGTTCGTTTTTGAGAGTAATATGCAAAGGTTGTATTGCAGAAAAAAGCGGGGAGGCATCTTCGCGCTTCACGAAGGCTTTGTCTATGATGATATCTCCCCGCTTTGTGGCGAAATCGTAGATACCCCCGAGGCGAAGCTCTACAAGTTTATCAAGGGTAACATCTAAGCCTAAGAGTGAAAGTTGCTTGTTTTTAAGCCGAAGTTTTGTTTTGGAGAGACGAAGTTTTTGATTATAGATCGTAAAAAGGGTGTCTCTTTTGGCGGCAATCTCCAACGTATCGTTGCCGTAGTGCAGCTCTAGCGGAGTGTTTTTTTGGGCTAAACGTGCTGTATCGTGTGAAAAATCGAGTACGTTTATAGCTAAAGAGAGCTCTTTGTTTTTTAGCGAACCTTTGCCGCTTATCTCAAAAGAGGCTTTGTCGGGTACTTTTATACGTGTTTTTGGAAAAACCGCTTCGAGATTTGTAAAATCTACGGGGATCGTGCTTGATCCGACCGCAACGTCAAATCCTGCAACCCTCCAAAAAGAGGGGGAGAGGGTAAGTGTATCGTTGCCGTTTGCAAGCGTATAAAGAGCCCTAAAAGGGTGTTTTTTGTCGAGGGAGATTTTTTTCTCACTCAGCGTCATCTCTTTAAAATCAAGAGCAACTTCCCCTGCGTTTTGTTTCACGTCGATATTCGCTTGGATATCGGCTGCGGCAATATCGTAGTGTTTTGTACCCGTTGCAGTAATATTGACGTCGGTGTTATGCAAAAAAACCTTGGCATGTGCCACGTCGAAGTTGAGATCGTAGAAGTTGAAATTGCCGTTTTGTGCCGTAAAATTTCCCGACGCTTCGATATCGATCGTATGGAGATTGACCGCAAGGGTAAGATCGGCGGTCGTGGTACCTTTATTTTGTTCAAAAGGGATCTTCACGCGGTAATTGTTTAAAATTTTTAAAATATCTTTGTTCAGGCTTCCCTCAAACGCTAAAAAGAGGGTGAGAACCTCTTGGGGTTGCGTAAAATCTATCTGCAATCGGCTTTCTTGAAGATCGAATCCGTAAGAGTGCGCGTCGCGGGGACGAATAAAAAGGATACCGTTTTGAAATTCGAGTTCTGTGGAGCGTGTGCGGACAGAATCGAGATCGGTATCGTAGGTGTAGTTCAAATCGTGTGCAAGAGCCTTGGCATGGAGATATTTATAAGCTTCTTGCGGCGTTTCGTAGGGTATGAAGCCGCTACAATCCAAAAGCTCCAAATTGGAGAGTTCGATAGCGTCGTGCACCCAGTAATGCACCTCTTTTGGAAGAGGAAAGAGTGCGATAAGCCGATGAAAGTTTTCGATTTTTTGGCGGGCACGGAGCGAATAGTTGATTTTTTTTGTATCGGTATGCAGAGCCAGATCAAAAAGGGGCGTGTTCTCTACCGATACAAGCAGGTCGGCTTGAAGATGATGTAGCCCTTTTTGCATAGAAAGAGTGCCCGAGATCATGGCATGTCGGTGGATAAGCGAATGGAGTGTGAGTCGGAGTGAACCTTCATGTAGCAGAAACGAACTGTTAAGATCGAAGTTTTTTGTCGCAGCGGTAAAACTGCCCGTTTCGTTTTCTCGATATGCAAGGGTAAAAACATTTTCGCCGTAGGTGATGTTACCAAAGGTAATTTTTTTGATCCAGTTCTCAAATAAACGGAGATTTTTTATTTTTTCGTCGATTGCTTGAAGATCAAGTTCCTTCTCTTCGTGCTTTTTCGGGATAACGGTTATTTTTTGTGCGCTTATAGAGAGTTTTTCATCCCATTTTATGTATAATTGCTCGATTTTTATGTTCAAAAGATTGAGCTTTTTAAACGCTACCCCCTCTTGCAATATGAAAAAACCGACGGAAAGTATAAAGATTACAAATATGAAAAAACTGATAAGCGTAAAATGGATTTTTGATATCGTGTTGATAATTATTTTGTCAGTCATGTATTACCTAAATAAGCCTCTTGAGACCTCTGTTGTTTTGCAAGTTCCAAAAGGCTCTATCAACAACATTATAACACATCTTAAAAACGAAAATTATGATCTAAGCAGGCTTGATTCGTTTCTTTTGCGTTTTTTGGGTTCCCCCCAAAGCGGCTGGATCTATATAGGCGATACTTCTATTACGAAAGCAGATTTTCTTTACAAGCTAACCACGGCAAAAGCTGCACTACGAGAGGTAAAACTGATCCCCGGAGAAACCACCTACATTTTTTTGGAGGAGCTAGGCGAGGCGCTTGGTTTAAACAAAGAGCTGCTGCATAGCGAATTTGCACGTCAAACCCCTATTATGGAAGGGGCATTGGTGCCCAATACCTATAAAGTGCCCCTTGGGATCGATGAGAAAAAACTCATAGAGATACTCCTTTCCCACTCGCAAGCCCAGATGAAAGCGTTTGCCCAAAAGATATTCGGTAGCTACAACCAAGAGAAATGGTTTCGTTTTGTAGCAATCGCATCGGTGATAGAGAAGGAATCTGCCAACAAAGAGGAGATGCCTCTTGTTTCTTCGGTAATTTACAACCGTATAAAGAAAGGGATGAAACTCCAAATGGACGGAACGCTGAACTACGGAAAGTACTCCCACGTACGGGTGACGCCTCAAAGAATCAAAAACGACGAGAGTTTCTACAATACCTATAAATACGCGGGCATACCGAAGCTGCCCGTATGTAACGTCAGTTTCGATGCAATCAAAGCGGCTATTTATCCTGCACAGACCGATTATCTTTATTTTATGAAAATGAAGAACGGAACCCACAGCTTCACATGTAACTATTCTACACATTTGGCTAATATAAGGCATGTTACGAAATGAAACAAATTAAGAAAATAAACGCATCTTTCCTCTTTTAACCCTTGTAAAATTGCATCTTAGTGTTATTATTGAGTTTGTAAATTTTCATACAGTTACATCTTGCGAACTTGTAGAGAAAATCAAAAATCGACTTGAGGATACAACATGTCAAAAATAATTTGGTCAAAAATAGATGAAGCTCCGGCTCTTGCGACGTATTCGCTATTACCGATCGTAAATGCTTTTACAAAAGCAGCAGGTGTTGAAGTGGTTCTTAGTGATATTTCACTAGCAGGTAGAGTTTTGGCAAGCCAAGGTCTTGCAGAAGATGAACTTTCAAAATTAGGCGAAGTTGTATTGCAAGAAGATGCTAACATTATCAAGCTTCCAAACATCTCGGCTTCCGTAGGTCAGCTTAAAGATTGTATTGCAGAGCTTCAAGCGCAAGGGTACAATATCCCTAACTATCCTGAAAATCCTACAACGGATGCGGAAAAAGAGATCCAAGCGAAATACAGCACATGTTTAGGTTCTGCGGTTAACCCTGTTTTACGTGAAGGGAACTCAGACAGACGTGCTGCGGTAGCCGTTAAAAATTTCGCTAAGAAAAATCCTCATAAATTAAGAGCTTTTGCTCAAAACTCTAAAGCATATGTTGCACATATGGAAGGAAAAGGGGATTTCTACGGAAACGAGAAATCGGTAACCGTTGCTAAAGATCAAAAAGTGACAATCGCTCTTAACGGGAAAGAGTTAAAAACTATCAACGCCGTAGCCGATGAAGTTTTAGACGGTACGTTTATGTCTGTTAAAGCTTTAAGAGCGTTCTATAGAAAAACTATCGAAGATGCAAAAGCAAAAGGGCTTATCTGGTCTGTTCACTTAAAAGCGACTATGATGAAAATTTCCGATCCTATTATGTTCGGTCACGCTTTTGAAATTTTCTTTGAAGAGGTATTTACAAAATACGCTGCAGACTTTAAAGAGCTTGGCGTGAATCCAAACCTCGGTATGTCGGACTTAGAGAAAAAAATCAAAGGACATGCCAAAGAAGCAGAGATCAAAGCTGCTTTTAAAGCGGTTGTAGATGCAGATGCACCTAAAATTGCAATGGTAGACTCCGATAAAGGAACAACAAACTTTAACGCTCCAAACGACATCATTATCGATGCTTCTATGCCGGTTGTAGTACGTGAGGGCGGTAAACAATGGGACAGAACGGGTGCGGCGCTAGAGACTGTTGCGGTTATTCCCGATTCAACGTACGGTATGTTCCATGCGGAAATGGTAGCGGATTGTGTGAAACACGGTCAGTACGACGTAACGACTATGGGAACAATGCAAAATATCGGTCTTATGGCGCAAAAAGCAGAAGAATACGGCTCTCATCCGACGACATTCGAACTTGCAGAGGCCGGTACTGTAACCGTAACTGCAGAAGACGGTACGGTGATGATGAGTTTTGAGTGTGAAGCGGGTGATATTTGGCGTATGTCTCGTGTTAAAGATATTCCGATTAAAGACTGGGTTCGTTTAACGGTTGAGAGAACACGTATCGAGGGGATCCCTGCGGTATTCTGGTTAGATGAAAAACGTGCTCACGATGCGGAACTTATCAAAAAAGTTAAAAAATATTTAGCAAACTTCGATACGACGGGACTTGATATTCAGTTCATGAACGTAACGGATGCTACACGTTTTACAAATACGAGAATCAGACAAGGTCTTAACACTATCGCCGTTACGGGGAACGTTTTACGTGACCACTTGACGGATATGTACCCGATCTTAGAACTTGGAACATCTGCAAAAATGCTTTCAATCGTTCCATTGCTTGCAGGTGGCGGTTTATACGAAACGGGTGCGGGCGGATCGGCTCCGAAACACGTTGAGCAATTCTTAAAAGAGGGTCACCTAAGATGGGACTCTTTAGGTGAGTTCTTGGCACTTGCAGAGTCTTTAAGATTCTTGGGTCACAAACATTCGGATGCAAAAATTGCTGCCGTTACGGCTGCTCTTGACGTTGCAAACAACGCATATCTTGACAACTCAAAAGAGCCGGGTAGAAAAGCGGGTGAGCCTGATAATAAAGCGTCTCATTTCTATGTTGCTCAGTACTGGGCAAAAGCACTTGCAGAGGGTAGCAATGCGGAACTGGCTGCTAAGTTTGCTCCTGTTGCAAAAGCATTGATTGAAAACGAAGAAAAAATCATGGCTGAATTGCTTGCAGTGGAAGGAAAACCGCAAGATATCGGCGGATACTTCCATCCAAACGATGCAAAAGCAGAAGCGGCAATGAGACCGTCTGCGACGTTGAACAAAATTATAGATTCGATCTAAATTTTCTTTTCTCCTGCACTTTACGTGTAGGAGAAACGCTTTTTTTCTGCAACTTTGCGGAGTTTTAGAGAAAAGGCGAGAGTCTTTAAAAAGTGTTTTAGTATACTTAGATACTTTGTGTTTGCACATACTGTTTAAGTATACGAAGAAGAAACACGAGAAAATAATTTTAGGAGTGAATATGAATCAAGGAAAAAGAGTAGGAATTATAGGTGCCGGAAACGTTGGAGCTACCGTTGCATATTCTTTGGCGATGCTTGGATCATGTCATGAAATTATTCTTCGCGATAACAAATTGGACGTAGCCAAAGGCAAAGCCTTGGATATGTCCCAAGCTGCATCTGCCGTGAGAAGTCACACGGTGGTTAGAGTAGCGGAAACTATGGAAGATTTACTCGATTGCGATGTCGTTGTCATTACGGCGGGCAGTCCGAGACTTCCGGGGATGAGTCGTGATGATTTATTAATGATAAATGCAAATATTACAAAAGACGTTATAAAAGGGGTTGCAAAATACTCCCCCAACGCCATCGTCGTTATGGTTTCCAATCCGCTTGATGCGATGACCTACGTGGCACTCAAAGAGAGCGGTTTTGATAGAAGCCGCGTTCTTGGCATGGCGGGAATTTTGGACAGTTCGAGAATGGCAGCGTTTATCCAAGAGAAACTCGGATACGGAGGAGGGCAAATCCGTGCTTCGGTTATGGGCGGACACGGTGATGACATGGTGCCGCTTCCGCGCTATTCGACCGTTGCGGGCGTTCCTTTGACCGACCTTTTAAGCGAAAAAGAGATTGCAGAGATCGTCGAGAGAACAAAACACGGCGGAGCAGAGATCGTAGCGCATCTTAAAACGGGTTCTGCATACTACGCACCTGCAAAATCGACCGCCATTATGGTTGAGGCGATCTTAAAAGATACGAAACAGATCCACCCGTGTGCGGTGTATCTTGACGGTGAGTACGGGTACGAAGACGTAGTTTCGGGTGTTCCCGTTATGATCGGTGCAAACGGAGCGGAAAAAATCATCGAAGTTACACTCAACGATGCGGAAAAAGCGATGTTTAAAAACTCTTGTAATTCGGTACAACAACTAATTAATACGTTAAATAAAAATAAATTTTTTGAGGACAAATAATGCGTGAAATAGCCTATGAAGAGATAGTAAAAGCGGTACGCGATATTATCGTGTATTCTGCTTGCAATCTTCCTGCCGACGCTCTTAAAGCGATGCAGGATGCGTACGAAAACGAAAAAAGCCCCGTGAGCCGCGAGGTACTTAAACAGCTTTTAGATAATGCGCAAATTGCCAGCAGCGAATCGCGTCCCCTTTGCCAAGATACGGGTTTAGCCGTATTTTTCGTAAAAGTGGGTGCGGACGTGCGCGTCGTAGGCGGACTTTTAAAAGATGCTATAAACGAAGGAACCGAAAAAGGGTATAAAGAGGGGTACTTAAGAGCTTCTACATGCCATCCGTTTTCCCGTGCGAACTTAAAAGATACGGTAGGGTACAACCTTCCTGCAATTATCCATTTCGACATTGTCGAGGGTGATAAAATAGATATCGAATATGCGGCAAAAGGGGGAGGAAGCGAAAATGTTTCCCGCGCAAGAGTATTTGCACCCGCTGCAGGGAAAGAGGGCGTAATCCAATTCGTAAAAGAGTGTATCTCCGATGCGGGTCCAAACCCTTGTCCACCGTTGACGGTAGGCGTAGGGATCGGCGGTACGTTTGAAAGAGCGGCAATCTCAAGCAAACATGCCTTGTTTAGAACTATCGGTTCGGTAAATGAGGATCCCGAGATGGCTGAGCTTGAGGAGACGATTAAAACCGAGCTAAACAAACTCGGTATCGGAACGATGGGGATGGGCGGAACACAAACGGTTTTAGCTGTACATATCGAGGCAAATCCGTGCCATATCGCTTCGTTGCCTGTTTCGGTGAACGTACAGTGCCATAGTTCACGCCATACCCACATCACGCTTTAAAGGAAAAAAATGAGTAGGCCAGGAGTTGCCATTGGAGTGAATGTTTTAAACAAGGAATTAAATGCAAAAAGTTGAATTGAAGATAGCACAAAAAGATTGGTTTTATATCATTATAATTGGTGCATTTTTTGGATTTTTTATC
>JAQUCZ010000133.1 GCA_028685945.1 Sulfurimonadaceae bacterium
AGGAGTAGCCTTTTATGAGGGCGCTGTTGGGTATTGCGGGTGTACTTCCCTTTGCGCTAGTAGCGTTTATCAACGCTTTTACCGATTTGGGGCACAAGATCATTATCCAAAATACCGTTTTTAAAGTGTACGACGGAGACGTGCAGATCGTACTGACGGCGATCGTGAATGCTTTGGTGCTCTTGCCTTATATTCTCGTTTTCTCCCCTGCGGGGTTTCTCTCCGATCGTTTTGCCAAACATGCCATCATGCGCTACAGCGCGCTTTTTGCGGTGGTTATCACTTTGGGAATCACTTTTTGTTACTACCAAGGGTGGTTTTTTAGCGCCTTTTTGCTCACTTTTGTATTGGCGTTACAGAGCGCTATCTATGCGCCCGCTAAATACGGCTATATTAAAGAGCTCGTAGGCGAGGCAAATATCTCGGCGGGAAATGCTCTCGTGCAGGCGACGACGACGGTGGCGATTTTGAGCGGGATCATCTTTTACAGTTTTTTATTTGAAGCAAAACTCGATGGGAGCGAGGCGACGAAAGAGGAGATTTTGCGCACCGTTGCACCTCTTGGATGGCTTTTGGTTCTCTCTTCGGTTGCGGAGTGGCTGCTTGCTCTAAGACTCCCTAACAAGATGCGGGAGAAAACGAGCCGCGAATTTAAACTCAAGCGCTATATTCGCGGGGCGTATCTGTTTAAAAACATCAAAATAATCAAAAGAAAAAAAGAGATATTCGACGCCATTTTGGCGTTGAGCCTTTTTTGGTCGATCTCGCAGGTGGTTTTGGCGATCTTCGGCGAATATGCCAAAAGTAAACTCGGCGTTACCAATGCCCTTGCGGTGCAGGGTGTAATGGCGCTTGCGGGGGTGGGGATCGTCATCGGCTCACTCATGGCGTCGGCATTTTCAAAGTATTACATCCAAACGGGGCTCTCCCCTTTGGGCGCGCTCGGAATAGCCGTGATCGTTTTTGCGGTGCCTTCGTGCACCTCTATGGGAACTTTGGCGGTGCTGTTTTTGCTCTTTGGGGTGTGTGCGGGTTTTTTGATGGTACCGCTCAATTCGCTTATTCAGTACCTCTCTCCCCACGTGCATCTAGGAACCGTTTTGGCGGGGAACAACTTTGTTCAAAATATTTTTATGTTTTGTTTTTTGATCCTCACAAGCGTGTTTGCTTATTTCGGCACCGATGCGACGATCCTTTTTTACTTTATGGGTGCGGTTGGCATGTGGCTTTTTTGGGTACTTTTCAAACGCTATTCGGTGATGGGTTTTTGGGCTTTTTTCGAGCTTACGGTGTCGTTTCGCTACCGATTTCATCACCACGGGCTTGAGCATATCCAAGGTAAAGAGGCGGCGCTTTTGCTCGGCAACCACGTCAGTTGGCTTGATTGGCTGTTGCTACAAATACCTTTGGCAAAACGGATTCGGTTTATGATGGACAAAAACATCTACAAATGGAGATTTTTCCACCCCGTGCTTAAAAAAGGGGAGGTGATCCCCATCTCTTCCAAAGCCTCCAAAGAGGGTTTTTTAGAGGCTATCAAGAGGCTTCAAGAGGGGAATGTCGTTGCGATTTTTCCCGAAGGGCAAATAGCCCGCAGCGGCGAACTCGGCAAGTTTTACAAAGGGTACGAGTTGATCGCATCGCGCTACAACGGAGAGATCGTTCCGTTTTTTATCGGCGGGATGGAGGGGAGCCTTTTTGCCCGCTACAAAACCAAACGCCCTTGGCATGTGCGGCGCGACGTGCACCTGTATTTCGGCGAACCTCTGGGGATCGACACCCCCGCCGAGGAACTCAAAGGGGTGATACAAAAAATGAAAGAAAGATACGAAAGCGAGAAAAACCGTGAAGCTAAATAAACCAAAATATTCCCTTTTTAAAAACACCACTTACGCCCTTGAGGGGTTTGCCGATATCGTCAAAAACGAAAGCTCTTTTAAGATGCAACTCCTTTTTTTCGTGCTGATGGGTGTCGTGGCATGGGTACTGCCCGTGAAGTTTGAACATTCGGCTATTTTGTTCGTATCGCTCTTTATCCCCCTCATGGCGGAGATAGCCAACAGCGCAATCGAGCAGGTGGTTGATTTGGTAACGATCGATTACCATATCTTGGCAAAACGCGCCAAAGACGCAGGTGCTACCTTGGTGTTTTTTAGTTTCGTGATTTTAGCGTTTATCTGGGGCGCGGCTTTGGCGGTTGCGTTTGGGATTGTTTAAAATTTTGTAAATAACCTTTACAACTCCACCACTTTTTCAAACATCTCCTTAATTTCCGTTTCGTGAGAAATCAAAAATATCTGTCGGTATTGCTCTTTTACGGTGTGGAACGCTTCGAGTATTTGCATGCGTCGGGCTTCGTCTTGAGAGCCGAAAACCTCGTCAAATGCCAAAAACTCTACGCTTGCGGCACCGTTTAGTTCGGTGAGGGTTTTGCTGATAGCGATGCGAAGTACGAGGTTGGCTAGGTCGATTTCGCCGCCGCTGAAGCGCTCTATGGGGTACTTTTTCCCTTCGTCGTAGATAAAAAAGTCAAAATCGTTGCTCACTTCGATGTGCTGGTATTTTCCTTTGGTTATCTGCGCGAACATGCTCGAAGCCAGCGCGGAGATGCGCGGAGCGATTTTTGCGTTGAGGCGGGTTTTGAACTCGGCAAGGCTTGTTTTGATCTTTTCGTAGTCTTGCAAATCCTCTTTTTTGGTTTGTATTTTTTTCTTGTTCGTTTCGTTGTTTTCTAGGCGCGCTTGGATCGTTTTTATCTCCCCCTCAAGGGTTGCCGTCTGCACGGCGAGCGCGTTTAATGCGGCGTTTTGTGCCTCTTTTTGTTTGGTGTGCTCTTCGAGTTCTTGCTCTTTGGCTTTGTGTTTGGCTGCATCGTAGGCTATTGCGGCAAACTCCGCTTCTTTTGTTTGGCATGTAGCACTGAGTTGTGCGATTTTTGTTTGCGTCGTTACATGCTCTTGCTGCAAAATAGGAAGGCGCTTGAGTTCGGTTTCAAGCGAGAGAACCCGTTTGTACTGCGGCTCGGTGCGGGTGAAAATCTCTTGAAGCTCTGCGTGGGTTTTTGCATCGTAAACGTAGCGTTCTAGGGCTTGGAGTTCTTGTTTGTTTTGTACCCCTTTTTGCTCGATGCTCGTAAAATACTCCTGCGCTTTGGTGAGGTCTTTTTGCTTGCTTTGGATAATGCCGATGTTTCTGGTCGTCTCTGCAAGTTCTTTTTCGGTGTGCTTTTTTTGCTCTTCGTAGGCGGCTTTTTGGGCGAGAACGATCTCTAGCTCCTTTTGGCATGTAGCAATTTTGGTTTGGTGGGTGTCGCTCACCGCGGCAACGAGGGAGGCGATGACGTTGTCGTACTCCTCTAAAAGGGGGCGGGTGCAGGTGGGGCAGGGGGATTCTTTGCCGAGTTTTTGGATGTTTTGTATCTTGGCATGTGTGAGTTCTATTTGACGCTCTTCCCCTGCGATAAGATTTAAAAGTTCGCGCTCTTTTGCTTGTGCACTCTTGGCATGCGGCTCGATCTGCGCGAGGGTATTTTCTAAACTCTTGGCATGTGCCGCTAAACTTTCATAAGGCTGGCATACTTCTAAAAGCGCCGTGATGTCGGCTTTTGCTTTTGCGTATTGCTCTCTGAGGGAGGTTTGCTCTTTGAGTATCCCCTCTTTTTTAAGGTGAAACTCTTTGAGCCGTTCTTGGTTTTTGAGGGTATCTTGGAGGGTGGCGTAGTTCTCTTTGACGTCGGCGAGGGTTGCAAGCTCTTCCCCTTTTTTTGTAAGTTCTTCAAGCTCTGCGGCGAGTTTCGTTTGGTTGGCATGTGCCGATGCGGCGGAGTTTTTTAGAAGCTCTATCTCGCTTTGCAACGCTTGTTTCGTCTCTTTTGTTTTTGCGAAAACCTCAAGCTCGGTTTTGAGTTCAAGCTCTTTGATGCGCATGTTGTTAAGAGCGATGTCTTTGCTTTGCGTCTGTTCTTTGAGCGCGGCGATTTGTTTGTTTTTTGACTCAATTTCGGTTGCATAGTGCAAAAGCTCCTCTTCACCCATGAGCACTTGGTCAAACGCGCTTATCTCGTTGTTGAGCGCTCTTCTTTTTTCGACCAAAGCGCTCTCGATAAAGTCGATTTTTTCCAGACCCAAAAGGCGGCGAATCATCTTTTTGCGATCTTCGTTTTTAAGAGCGCTGAGGCTTGTCAGCTCTTTTTGGGAAGCAAAGAGGGTGTGCATAAACGCATCTTTTCCCATTTTGGTAAGACGCACGATGGCTGCGGTAACCTCTTTGGCACCGCTGGCTACAAGCTCGCCGTTTTTGGTAAGCTTGGCATGTGCCGCAAGGTTTTTGCCGCGAAATTCGCGCAATGTTTTGTATTCGGCACCCTCGAACAAAAAGGTAAGTTCCACCGAAACGCTCTCCTGCGCGG
>JAQUCZ010000134.1 GCA_028685945.1 Sulfurimonadaceae bacterium
AACTTTGGGGTTTAAGATCGTGTTTTGCAATGATCGCCTCGATTGTTTTGCAAACTAATGCACCTTCCTCTTTTCCTTCGTAGGCTATGGAGATTTTTGAATATCTTTCTTCGCTTCTAAATTGTGCATCTATCATAAGAACCCTTTTATATTTGTAAGTACGGCGTTGATTATACTTATATTATCTATAAAACAATTTTAAAATCAAAACCATTCGAGGAGTTTTGTGACTTCATCGACGATGTAGGTTTTTATAACCGTTTTTTCAAGCGGTTTTTTCGGTACGAGCGCTTTGGCGATATTTTGCATTTTTGCTTCTTTAAGGCGCGTATCAAGCGCATACACCTCCCGTACGTCCCCTACAAGAGAGACTTCGCCGATAAAAATCGTCTCTTTGGAGATGGCACGGTCTCGAAAACTGCTGATAATTGCCGCTAAAATCGCCAAATCTGCCGATGTTTCGGTGATCTTTATTCCTCCCGTGATATTGATAAAAACGTCGTATCCCGAAAGGGGAATCTCGAGTTTTCTCTCCAAAAGCGCTAAAAGCATGTTTAAGCGATTGGTGTCAAACCCCGTCGCTTGACGTTTGGAATTTGCCGTATGGCTCTCCGAGACAAGAGCCTGCACCTCTAAAATGATGGGGCGCGATCCTTCCATAACGACGGTAAGTGCAGAACCCGATTGTTGGGAGTTTCGGTTAAAAAAACGCGATGCGACGTCGGTGGCAGAGATAAGCCCTTCGCTACGCATCTCAAAAACACCTATCTCGCTAGTGGGTCCGAAACGGTTTTTGAATCCCCGCAAAATGCGCAGTTCCTGAGAGGAATCTCCCTCAAAATAGAGCACCGTATCGACCATGTGCTCCAAAACTCTCGGTCCTGCAATCGAGCCCTCTTTGGTGATATGCCCGATGATAAAGATAGCCAAATCTTTTTCTTTGGCGATGCGCATCAGATCGAAGGTGATCTGGCGCACCTGCGTTACCGATCCGGGAGCCGAGGTGATCGCTTCGGAGTAGAGGGTTTGGATCGAGTCGACGATTAAAAAATCGTACTTGCGGTGTTCGAGTTCGACCAAAACCTGTTCTAAGCGTATTTCACTCAAGAGATAAAGGTTCGGTTGGTTTGATTTGAGGCGATTGGCGCGCAGTTTGATCTGCCCCGCCGATTCTTCCCCCGTGACGTAGAGGACGTTTTTGCCGCTTGAGGCGATGTTGGAACCAACCTTTAAAAGCAGAGTCGATTTTCCCACCCCCGGGCTTCCCCCGATGAGGGTGAGAGAACCCGGGACTATGCCGCCGCCTAGTACCATGTCGAGCTCTTTGTCTAAAGAGGTGAAGCGAAATACCTCGTTTTCGATAATTTCGGTGATAGGTAACGCTTTTGCGCCGCCGGAAGAGAAGGATTTTGTCTGTTTTATCACCTCTTGTTGGTGTTCGCTCAGCTCTATAAAGGAGTCCCATCCGCCGCAGTTGGTACATTTGCCCATCCATTTAGGGGTGGTAAAACCGCAGTGCTGGCACTCGTAGAGGATTTTTTTCTTTGCCATAATAATATATCCGTATTTTGTTTGAGCAAATTATACACTCTTGGCATGTTAAAAGAAAAAAGTATGGCATGTTGCAATATTTTTGTCATATAAATTTATAATTTCAAAGTACAATAGTGCAAAAAAAGGAGTCTTTTGATGAGAATTGTATTGTTTTTACTCACGAACTTGGCGGTTATGGCGGTACTGCTTTTGACGACAAAACTTTTGGGGCTTGATAGGACGCTTGGTAGCGGCTATACCTCGCTTTTGGGATTTGCCCTCGTGATAGGGATGGGGGGAAGTTTTATCTCCCTTTTGCTTTCAAAATGGATGGCTAAGCGTTCTATGGGGGTGGAGATACTTGATCCTAATAATATCCGCGACAAAGAAGCGGCATGGCTTTATCAAAGGGTCTCAGAGATTAGCCGTGATGCGGGGATAAAAACGCCAGAAGTGGGGATTTACGAGGGTGCGCCCAACGCATTTGCTACGGGATGGAACAGGGACGATGCGCTTGTAGCGGTTTCGAGTGGATTGATGCAGGTGATGAACAAAGAGGAGATAGAGGGGGTTTTGGCACACGAAATAGGGCACGTGGCAAACGGCGATATGGTTACCCTCTCGCTAATTCAAGGGGTGGTGAATGCACTCGTAATCTTTTTAGCGCGTATCGTGGGCAGCATCATCGATAAGGCCGTGTTTAAAAATCGAGAAGGTAATGGAATCGGTTACTATGCAGCGGTGTTTGTCGCCGAGATAGTGCTTGGAATTTTGGCATCGATTATCGTGATGTGGTTTAGCCGTTTTAGGGAGTACCGCGCGGATGAAGCGAGTGCAAGGCTTGTGGGAACCCATAAAATGGTCAATGCCCTTAAAAAACTTCAATCGCTCAAAGAGAACCCTTCGCTTCCCAAAGAGATGGCGGCGTTCGGGATTAGCGGCGGGAGTTTGATGAGCCTTTTTAGCTCCCATCCGCCGCTTGAAAAAAGGATAGAAAACCTTTTGAAATAGATTTTTTCTTGGCATGTAGATAGAGTTCACATGCCAAGAGTTTTAGTTTGGATTATGAGTAAACTCGGGCACGATCTCTTTGAGTTTTGAGAGTTTGTCGTCGCATGTAAGAAGCTCTGCAATATCGCGGTTGAGTTTTTCGATAGGGTAGGGGGTTTTGCCCGCGACCATGATAGATTCGTACTGCGTTTGCGCTTCGCTCTCGTCGATAAGAAGCTCTTCGTAGAGTTTCTCCCCCGCACGCAAACCGCTGAATTCTATGCGGATATCCTCTTTGCCGCTGAGTTCTATCATCTTTTTTGCCAGATCGACGATCTTGATCGGCTCCCCCATATCGAGGATGAAAATTTCACCCCCTTTGCCGATGCTTGCGGCTTGCAGTACGAGTTCGCACGCTTCGGGGATAAGCATAAAGTAGCGCGTGATCTCGGGGTGGGTGACCGTAAGCGGACCGCCGTTTTCAATTTGTGCTTTAAACTTCGGAATGACGCTGCCGCTGCTGCCTAAAACGTTGCCGAATCGTACGGCGACGATTTCCGTTTTTTTCTTGGCATGTTCCATAGCAACACCGTTTTCTTTAAAAACAGTATTTTCTGAAGAAACTGTATTTTCTAAAGAAACTACGTTTTGTGCATAGAGTTCGCAGATACGTTTGGTGGCTCCCATGACGTTGGTGGGGCGTACTGCTTTGTCGGTGGAGATAAGGACGAATTTTTCCACACCGTGTGCGATGGCGCAGTCGATGGTGTTTTTTGTCCCCAAAACATTGTTTCGGATCGCTTCGGTGATGTTTTCCTCTACGAGCGGGACGTGTTTGTACGCCGCGGCATGGATCACGATCTGTGGCATGTGGGTTGCAAAGGTGTGCATAAGCAGCTCTTTGTCGGTGACCGACTGCATCACCAAAGCGGGGTTGTAGGGTGCAAGCTCTTCGGCGATCGTGTAGAGGTTGTATTCGCTATGGTCTAAAAGGATCAGTTTTTTTGCACCGAAGTGGGCGCATTGACGGCTGATTTCACTTCCGATACTTCCCCCCGCACCCGTGATGAGAACCGATTTGTTTTGGATAAAGGCACTGATGGCACTTTTGTCCAAATCTTTTGGATGGCGAGCCAAGAGGTCTTCGACCGAGAGGTTCTTTAGGGTTGCTTCCTCGTTGTTGGCAAAGGCGATTTTAATGTCGAAAATATTGAGTTTTCCTAGACGTGCGTAGATGGCATTGAGTTTTGCCTGATCGATTTTTTCGGCGAAAATGACACACTCTATTTTTTCGTTTTCTACGATTTTCTCGAGTGCATCGAGGGCTTGGACGCGGATATTGGAGATATAGCTGTCCAAAAGCATATCGGAGTCGTCGATGGTGATGATAGCACTGACGTAGAACTCTTTTTTTTGTTTGATAAGGGTTTGGGTGTAGGGAGTGGCACCCAAAATGAGGGTTTTTTTCATATGGCGGTTATTTTCGCTCTCTAAAATAAGCCGTTTTGCGATTCTAAAAAAGCCTATAAAAACAAAAGAGAGAAAAAAGTCGATAACGATGATGCTTCTTGCAAAAAGCGTTTCGTCTAAAAAAAGAAGATAGACAAGGGTAAAGAGAGTGTAGGCACTAAGATGCGCATAAAAAAGTTTTTTTGCCTCGCTAAGAGCGAAAAATCTCCATGTGACGCGGTAGATTTTAAAGTAACTTAATGAAGCAACTTTGAGCAGAAGAATAATAAGAAAAATTTTATAAAAAGAGTCCATAAACTCGGGCGGAATATCGAAATTAAACCTAAGGTTATATGCCAGAAAAAGGGTGAAAAGAGAAAATAAGGTATCAAA
>JAQUCZ010000007.1 GCA_028685945.1 Sulfurimonadaceae bacterium
AGCGACGTGATAAAGGTAAGTACCGTTACGGTTTTTGGTTGGCAGTCGTAGAGCGAAGCGAGATTGACGTTGGCGACGGCTAGGGGCATGAGCATCTCGATGAAGATGATCCCTTTGAGGGTTTGGCTGATATCGACAAACGAGAGTACCGCGAAAGTAACGGCGGGCACGATAAGAAACTTCATCGCTACTACCCATGCGATCAGTTTTTTGCTTATAAGGCGGATCTGCGCGCCGTGCATGTAGATGCCGAATAAAAAAAGCTGCATCGTCATAGAGGCGTAGGCGCCCATCATGAGGGTGTTGAGGATCACTCCGTCGGGTCGATACCCCGCAACGCTCAGAACAATCGCGACCAAAGCTGCCCAAAGAATGGGAAGTTTGAGGATGTTTAGAAGCGAGGTGCGCACATCGAAACTGCCACGCGAATAGTAAAACACCCCCACCGTATAGACCACGAAAACGTTCATTAGGTTGATTACCGTCGTGTAGGGGATCGATTCTTCGCCGAAAATAGCGATGCACAGCGGGATGCCAAGATTTCCCGTGTTGGCGATGAGTGCCGAGACGGTGGCGATGGAGTACTCTTTTTGTTCGTAAAATATCTTTTTTGCGACCACGGCACTTACGATCAAAATAAGCAGGGTGATAAACATATAAATAGAGGGGGCGTACAAAAGGGTGATATCCACGGGGCGAATCAGAAGCCCCCAAAATGTAAGAAACACCTGTAAAAAATAGACGTTGATAAGGGTGATGGTCTTGTCGTCGATTTTTTCTTTGAAGCTCATCTTCGAGAGATAGCCCATGACGATAAAAATATAGATGCCCAAAATGGAGAATATTATAGAACTCATGGCGCAATTATATACGATATAATGGCGTATGCAAACATTAGAGACAATAGAAAATACGATTCAAAGAGAAACTGCGGTGATGGTGTTTTTCTCATCCCCTACGTGCAGCGTGTGCCACGTGCTCAAACCTAAGCTTATCGAAGCGGTGCAAAAAGAGTTTAAACTTTTTAAATTTATAAACATAGATATATCAAAAGAGCTTGACACAGCGGCGCATTACGGTGTTTTTAGCGCGCCGACGGTGCTTGTGTTTTTTGACGGTAAAGAGTTTATACGTAAAACGCGCAATATGGGGATTGACGAGGTTGTAGGCGAGATACGCCGTCCCTACGAGATTATGACTTCGTAAAGAGAGTTATATGCCAAAGAATCTTGGCATGTGGTCTTATTTCATAAACGCGATCAGTGCTGCCGTGACGGCGACGTTAAGCGATTCTACGCCGCGATTCATCGGGATTTTAAGACTTTCGTTACAGAGCGCTTCTACTTTGGGCGAAACCCCTTCGCTTTCATTTCCCAGTACGTAAATACTTTTTTGATCTTGCGACTTTTCGTAGATACTTTTCTTGGCATGTGAGCTTAAGAGATAGATTTTTGCGTCTTTGAGTTCGGCTAAAATCTCATCGAGGGTGTTGCAAAAATAGATGGGGATCTTAAAAAGGGTTCCCGCACTTGCTTTGATAACAAGCGGCGATATTTTTGCGGAATTTTTTTTGGGCAAAATGATTCCGTCAATCTGCGAAGCGGCGCATGAACGGATGACCATACCGAGATTTTGAGGGTTTTGCACGCCGTCTAGCGCGATGAGTTTGTAGCTAGAGAGCTTTGTGATCTCCTTGGCATGTGCGTAGCTTTTTGCCACGATGTCTATGGCGACCCCTTGGTCTTGTTTGGCGTTTTTGCTGATGCGGCTGAGGGCATTTTTGTCGTGGTAGGTGATAGAGATGCCCCGTTTTTTTGCCAGAGCCGTTATCTCTTTGATCGCACCGTCGGGCTTGTTGGAGTCTGCCATGTGGAGTTTGTGTATCTCTATCGAGTCGTCTTGAAGCACTTCGATAACCACGTTACGCCCGTAAAGGGTGATCAGTTTTTCAAAAAACGCTTTTTTTTCCAAATATTCTTGTGAGTCTTGCAAAGTTTTTCCTTGTTGAGCGCTTTAAACAAATCATAAAGTAGATTCCGAATCAAGTTCGGAATGACACAATAGCAGTCATCCTGAACTTGATTCAGGATCTAATGCAGTATTTATTAAGAGCATTCTTTTATAATCTTGCGATTGTAGCATAACCTTGGCATGCGGCATGCGAGTTTGACTTAGTCGTGAATGTCGTAAACGATCTCGGTTTTGTTTTTGATCACTTTAATCTCGGCGACGCTGAGGTTTTCTATCTCTAGCGCACGAAACGCCTCAAGCGAAGCAACGTTATTTTTGGCTATTTCGCGTAAGACGATACCGCGATACGCCTTTGCCCAGTGGCTCACCGTTTTGCCGTTTTTTAGGAATTTGAGCGTCGTGTAAGGTTTTTTGGTAACGTAAAATTTGTCGTAATACCCCGCACGCAGGTCTAAAATGTTGCTTTCTCCCAAAAACAGATCGAGTTGGTAGGAGAAACGCTCTTTGTAAAATTTGTCGGGTTCGATACTCCCGATGGCGTTGCCCTGCTTCACCTTATAGTTCGCTATGGCGTCACCCCCTAAAATAGGGCCGTAGAGGTTGGAAAAGATAACGACGTTGCGTTTGAGATACTCCTGCGCTTCTTGTGCGAGGGAAAAATAGTCGAGATATTCGTATGCCACCCCGTCGTAGCGTTCTATGGTGTGCATGTGGGGGGATGTGAAAATATCTTGGCGGTAGGGTTCGCAATCGGCAGCTTTTTTGAAACCGAAAAGTTCGCAAACTGCTTGGACATCGTTGCCTAAAACGATTTCGTTGTATCTTTTTAAGATCGCTTCGCGCGCTTGGGTTGCCCCAAAAAGCTCGCTAGGCGGGAGTGTGCCCCCTTGGCGTTTGCCCTCGGAGGGGGAAAAAAGAATTTTGAGCATGTCGTAGCCTTTGTAAAGTAAACAGAATAAAATTTTATCTCATTGTACCTATAAAAAATGCTATAATGGGCAAAATTTTGGTTTTGGAGAAGATGATGAAAATAGTTTTAGCTTATGTAATGGCAGCGGCTTTTTCGCTTTTGTATGCAAACGGCGTAATCGGAACCGTCAATGAGATCGAGGGAATCGTCAAGGTGAGTACGGAGGGTTCTATCAAAAAAACAAATGTTACAAAAGGGCAGGAGATCAAGGAGAAAGACCTTGTCAGTACCTCAAAAAACGCTTCGGTCGTGATTAAACTCAAAGACGATTCGACTATTATTTTGGACGAGAGTGCGACGGTGCATTTCCCTTCGCAAAAAGAGGTGTCGCAGCAAGAGGGAAAAATCTACTACAAAATCACTTCGAGAGATGCAAGTAATGCACTTAAGGTGAAAACCCCGTTCGCGATTATCGGTATTAAAGGGACAACGTTTATCGTAAGCGCCGATGCGAACAACTCCAACGTAAAGCTCCAAGAGGGGCTTATCGGGGTGGCAAGCATCAAACAAGAGTTTGAACTTTACAGAAAAAAAGTGCAGCAAGAGTTTGAAAACTTTATGAAAAAACAGCAAAGTGCGTTTGAGGAATATAAAAACGCACAGCAACCGGGATTCGCTCAAATCACCAAAGAGTTTGACCTCAAAGCGGGCAATACCGTTTCGTTTGACGGCAATAAAGTACACGAAAACGCTTGGACGGAAGCCGACGAGGCAGAGTTTAAACGTTTTGAAGCGATGATGCGATAGTTTGTAAAGAATGAAAGAAAAGCTTCTCTACGCCGCGGTTTTGACCGCGATCTTGATCGCGACCCTTTTGTTGCAGTCATACAGGGTCGATCCTTTCGAGACTTTTTCTCTGCGTTTTAACGACATTAATTTTGCGTTGCAGGAAAAAGAGCCTTCGGATTCCGTAGTGTTCGTCGCCGTGGATGAGCCGAGCGTGAATAAATACGGAAGATGGCCTTGGTCGAGAGAGAAGATTGCCAAAGGGGTCGCTAACCTCCATCAAGCCGACGTAGTGCTTTTAGATATGATTTTTTCCGAAGAGACGACACAAGAAGCCGACAGTGCTCTTGCTGCGTCGATCGGAATGTTAAACGGTAGCGTGTGCGGCTTTTTTTTACGCCATAACGCAACCCAAGAGATGGAAGATGAAGCGCTCTCTTTGCTGATCGATTCTTCGCTCGATAGACTCCAGTCGCAAATCCAAGAACATGCCAACCCTTCGTTTGTAGCGGCACCTTTTGCCGAGATGAATATTTTGCCGATCATGGAGGCATGTACCCTCTCGGGAAGCTTTTCTACATTAGCCGAACACGATCATCTTTTGCGTTCTTACCCCATAGCGGTTTATTTTCAAAATTATCTTTACCCCTCGCTGGCACTTCAAGGCTTGCGCCTTAAATTCGACAAAGATATCCATAGGGTCGACGCAAGGCATGTAGAGCTTAATGCAAAATCGATAGGGCTCAACGAAAGCGGTTTTGTGAGACTAAACTTTTACAATAAAGAGCAGTATAACACCGTTTCGTTTTTGGATGTAGCCGAGGGAAAAATCGCCCCCGAGTTTTTTAAAAATAAAATCGTCATTTTGGGGATTACCGAAGTGGGAGCGGGGGACGTGGTAAGTACCCCTATAGGTTCTATCCCCGGACCGTTGCTTCATTACACGTTTTTATCCAACTACTTAGAAGAGCATCTGATTAAAGAACCTCCGTATATCTCGCAAATATTGATCGTTATGATGGTGTTACTACCGTTTGTTCTTGTGCTTCTTTTGAAAAAAATCCTTTACCGCGTCGTACTCTATGGCATGTTGTACGGAATTGTTTACGGAGCCGTTCGGTATCTGTTTGTATCGCAAATGGTCTATATCGATCTGTTTTATCCTCTTTTGGCGCTGCTTTTAAGTGCCGCGGCAATCGAAGCGATAGCGTTTAATATCCAAGAGAAAGGGGGTCGTTTTTTACGCGACGCATTCTCGAGCTACCTCTCGGCAGATCTTCTCGATCAGCTCATAAAAAATCCCGATGCACTCACGCTTGGAGGGGAGAGTAAAGAGCTCTCGATCCTTTTTAGCGACATCCGCGGATTTACTACTATTTCGGAGTCCATGACTCCCGTGGCTTTGATTAAAGTGCTCAATCGCTACTTTACCCCTATGACCAATTCGGTACTGAACAACGGCGGTATGCTTGATAAATATATCGGGGATGCGGTGATGGCGTTTTTCAATGCCCCCGTAACTATTAAAAATCATGCCGATGCGGCATGTAAGACCGCTTTGGAGATGATCGAAGAGCTCGATAAGCTCAATGAAAAGTTCAGCCAAGAGGGGTTGCCGCCGATCCACATAGGGGTGGGGATCAACACCGCCGAGGTGGTCGTAGGGAACATGGGCTCGGATACGCGTTTTAATTACACCGTTATAGGAGACGGGGTTAATCTTGCTTCAAGGGTAGAGGGGTTGACGAAAAATTATGGAGTCAATATTTTAATCACCGAGTTTACCGTTGCAAAACTGCGGGGGGATTTTCTTTATAGATTGATAGAACCCGTCAAGGTAAAAGGGAAAGAGGAAGCGGTGCATCTTTATCAGCTTTTGCCGGGTAGCTCCGAGTACCGAATGCTCGTAAAGTTGTATAATGAAGCTTTGAATATGTATCGTGAAGATCGTTTAGAGGAAGCACGACAAAGATTTGAAGAGTTGGTTGCAACGTATAACGACACTGTTTCGGAGTATTTTTTAAACAATATAAAAGAGGGACGTTCGTGGGGCGTTCACAAAATGACAACAAAATAAAAGGTTTTTTTATGACACGACACGCGGGCAGTCTGGGTGCAAACGAGATACTGGAGCTTGTATTTAAATATCTCAATAAAATTTCTTATTTAAGAAAATACGACGACATCATCAAAGTTTTGGCGGATATGGGAAGGGATTTGACAAGCTCGGACAGATGTACCGTCTGGGTCGTTAGCGAGGATCAAACGAAATTATGGACAAAGGTAGCGCACGGGGTGGAATATATAGAGATCCCCGTAGAATCTGGAATCGTCGGTGCTTCGATACTGCAGCGGGAAAATATCATTATCGAAGATGTTTATAAAGACGAGAGGTTTAACGCCGCCGTCGATAAAAATACGGGGTATCATACAAAAAGTATGATCGTAATCCCAATGTTTGATCAAGACGATCAGGTAATAGGTGCTTTTCAAGCAATCAACTCCCAAAACGAAAGCGGCGTATACGATAGACGCGATATCGAACGTTTAACCTTGGCAAGCACGTTTGCGGCAAACACCTTGGTTTCGGCAAGACTAACCGAAGAGATAGAAGAGACGCAAAAAGAGGTTGTCTTTACTATGGGGGCTATCGGTGAGAGCCGATCCAAAGAGACGGGCAACCATGTAAAAAGGGTTGCCGAGTACTCGAAAGTTTTGGCACTTGCCTACGGATTGTCCAAAGAGGAAGCCGATCTGCTAAAAGAAGCGTCCCCGATGCACGATATAGGAAAGGTAGCGATTCCCGATTCTATCTTAAACAAACCCGGTTCTTTTACGCCCGAGGAGAGAAAGGTGATGGAGACCCATGCCGAAAAGGGACATGCCATGATTAAAAACTCCACCCGATCTCTTTTGCAAGCGGCCGCAATAGTGGCGTACGAGCACCATGAACGTTGGGACGGCAAAGGGTATCCGCGCGGTATCAAAGGGGAGGCGATTCACATTTACGGTCGTATCACCGCCGTCGCCGACGTATTTGATGCACTGGGAAGCGACAGGGTGTATAAAAAAGCGTGGGATGACGAGAGAATTTTTACCCTTTTTGCACAGGAGCGAGGCAAACAGTTCGATCCTACGTTGGTCGATCTTTTTTTTGAAAACAAAAAAACATTTTTAGAGATACGAGAAAAATTAAAAGACGAGTTTGACTATGAATGAGATAAAAATATTGGGTGCATACGGAACGAGAGCGAAGGGGTTTGGAACGAGTTCTTTTCTTATAAACGAAACAAACGTAATCGATGCGGGGAATATTTTAAATACGTTAGAGGAAAAAGCGGCGGAGATAGAACATATTTGGCTCACCCATTCCCATCTTGACCATATAAGCGACATAGCGTATGTGCTCGATAACTATTTCGGCGCTAGAACAAAAACGCTTCATATCCACGGATTGGCTCCTACAATCAAGGCGTTGCGTGAACACTTTTTTAACGATTTTATCTGGCCCGATTTTTCGACGATCTCTATGGTAAATTCACAAGCCCCGAGTGTAGCCTATGAGGAGATCGAGATAGGTACACGCTACAAACTCGATGCTACGACATACATAGAACCTTTTGCAACCGATCATACGGTACCAAGCTGCGGTTTTGTCGTGACCAAAGGAAAGAGTGCGGTGCTTATAACAGCCGACACCTATTCTTTGGAAGAGACGATACGTCAAATCGAATCTAAAAGAGAGATAAGCGCTGCAGTTATTGAGTGCTCATTCCCCTCTAACATGGAGAAATTAGCTTACGAGAGCAAACATTTGACCCCTAAACTTCTTTTTGAGAAACTTCAGGGGATTAAAAGAGAGGATTTTCAACTCTATATCAATCATATCAAGCCGACGTATTTGGAAATAATGACGGATGAAATCGAGCAATATAGAGGAAAATGGGAAGCACATATACTAAAAGATGAAGAAATTATAACTTTTTGGTAAAAACCCTTGACATTGAAAAAAGATTGCACTATAATTCTGGCTCAAATTCGATGCCGGCATAGCTCAGTTGGCTAGAGCAGCTGATTTGTAATCAGCAGGCCCGGGGTTCAAATCCTCGTGCCGGCACCATTGAATGCGAGAATATTAGAAACAGTGTTAGACCAGATCAAGTGGTGAGTTAGTCAAGTGGCCAACGACGGCAGACTGTAAATCTGCTCCCTATGGGTTCGGTGGTTCGAATCCACCACTCACCACCATATCAATGCGAGATGCGGGCGTAGCTCAGTTGGCTAGAGCGTCAGCCTTCCAAGCTGAGGGTCGAGGGTTCGAGTCCCTTCACCCGCTCCATTGAACCTTTTATATCTGGAAGCTGAAGTACAATTTCAATCCTACTTCAATATATTTTTTGATAAAATTAATATAGCTCCCTTTAACACTTACTAATAGTTGAATTATGCAATTATTTCTTGTTATATTGTTTTACATATGCTCTCGTAGCTCAGGGGTAGAGCACTTCCTTGGTAAGGAAGAGGTCGGCGGTTCAAATCCGCTCGTGAGCTCCATAGGAGCAATCCATGTGTAAAATTTTATAATTAAGAAATAATTGAATAATTTTTTGGTACAATTCCATTTCTATTCACAAAACACAAGTCGGAGGACACAATGGCAAAAGAAAAGTTTGAACGTAATAAACCACACGTTAACATTGGTACAATTGGTCACGTTGACCATGGTAAAACTACTTTAACTGCAGCAATTACTGCGGTATTAGCAGTAACAAACGGTGCGAAAATGATGGACTATGATCAAATCGACAATGCACCTGAAGAGAGAGAGCGTGGTATTACTATCGCTACTTCACACGTAGAATATGAAACAGACAACCGCCACTATGCGCACGTTGACTGTCCAGGTCACGCGGACTACGTTAAAAACATGATTACCGGTGCTGCTCAAATGGACGGAGCGATTCTTGTTGTATCTGCTGCGGACGGCCCGATGCCACAAACACGTGAGCACATCCTTCTTTCTAAACAAGTAGGTGTACCTTACATCGTTGTTTTCATGAACAAAGAAGATATGGTTGACGACGAAGAGCTTTTAGAGTTAGTTGAAATGGAAATCCGTGAGCTTTTAGATACTTACGACTTCCCGGGTGACGATACTCCAATCGTTGCAGGTTCTGCTTTAAGAGCATTGGAAGAAGCTAAAAGCGGTACTCTTGGTGAGTGGTCAGATAAAATCAAAAAATTAATGGCTGAAGTTGATAGATATATCCCTGAGCCGACTCGTGAAACTGATAAAGAATTCTTAATGCCTGTAGAGGACGTATTCTCTATTTCAGGTCGTGGTACGGTTGTTACAGGTCGTATCGAGCGTGGAACAGTAAAAATCGGTGAAACAATCGAAATCGTAGGTATCCGTGATACACAAACTACAACTGTTACAGGTATCGAGATGTTCCGTAAAGAGATGGATCAAGGTGTTGCAGGTGACAACTGTGGTCTTTTATTACGCGGTATCGCTAAAGACCAAGTTGAGCGTGGACAAGTTCTTTGTAAACCAAAATCTATCACGCCACACACTAAGTTCTCTGCTGAGATTTATGTATTAAGTAAAGATGAGGGTGGTCGTCATACTCCATTCTTCTCTAACTATAGACCACAGTTCTATGTACGTACAACAGACGTAACAGGTGCTATTTCACTTCCAGAGGGTGTAGAGATGGTTATGCCGGGTGATAACGTAACTATCACTGTAGAACTTATCCACCCAATCGCTATGGAAAAAGGTACTAAATTCGCTATCCGTGAGGGTGGTAGAACTGTCGGTGCCGGTGTCGTAGCTGAAATCATCGCGTAATTCGGGTTTCCCGAATTACCAAAATTAAGGGTTTGAAATGCGCGAAAATATCCATTTAGGTTGTGAAAAGTGTTCAAGAAGAAACTACCACACAACAAAAAATAAAAAAACTCATACTGAAAAATTTTCAGTAAAAAAATATTGTAAATTTTGTCGTGAGCACACTGTTCATAAAGAGATGAAATTATAATAAGCTAAGTCTTCCGACTTAGTTTATAGGCGATTAGCTCCAATGGTAGAGCACCGGATTCCAAATCCGGGTGTTGTGGGTTCGAGTCCCCCATCGCCTGCCATACATTTTTTATGAATAGAGCTTTTGGGAATTATCCATAATTAATGTAGTTTAGGAAAGATAAAATGAAATTAAATGCACACATAAAAAATGCTAAAGCAGAATTAAGCAAGGTAATCTTTCCAACAAAAGGACAAGTAAAACAAGCTTATGTGGCTGTTGCAATAGTTGTGACCGTTATCACTGCTTTTTTAGCATTGGTTGATTTACTTATGTCTTCAATCATGACGGCAATTTTAGGTTAAGGAGTAAGTAATGGCACATAAATGGTACTCTATTCAAACCTATGGAAATGAAAAAACTGTTCGTTTGGCTATTTTAAATTTAATAGAAGAGATGGGTCTTCAAGAGGCGATTACGGATGTTATCGTTCCTACCGAAGATGTAATCGAAGTAAAGGAAGGTAAGAAGAAAGTATCTGAAAGATCTTTGTACTCCGGATATGTATTCGCAAGAATAGATTTAAATACCGAGATTCAACATATGATCCAGTCACTTCCGAAGGTTTCAGGTTTTATCGGTGAAGCCAATACGCCGACACCTTTAAGTGATCGTGATATCGATGTTATCTTGGATCGTGTAAACAATCGTGCAGCACCTAAACCGAAAGTGTTTTTCGACAGCGGTGAGATGGTTCGTATAATAGACGGACCGTTTGCTAACTTTACGGCTACCGTAGATGAATATGACCTAGAACACGGAACGTTAAAACTTAACGTTTCTATTTTCGGAAGAGCAACTCCGGTCGATATTTCATATACGCAAGTCGAAAAAATAATTTAACTCATAAAAAGGAAAAAAAATGGCAAAAAAAGTAACAGGCTACATTAAGTTGCAAATCAATGCCGGTGCAGCAAATCCAGCTCCTCCGGTAGGACCTGCTTTAGGACAACGTGGTGTTAACATCATGGAATTCTGTAAAGCATTCAACGAAAAAACAAAAGATAAAATGGGATTCAAAGTTCCTACTATTATCACGGTTTACAGTGATAAAAGTTTCTCTTTCATTACTAAACAGCCGCCTGCGTCTGCTTTAATTATGAGAGCTGCTAACATTAAAAAAGGAAGTGACAACCCGTTGAAAAACAAAATCGGTAAAATCACTCGCGATCAGTTGATGCAAATCGTTGATCAAAAAATTCAAGACCTTAATACTGATGACAGAGATATGGCTGCAAAAACAATTGCAGGTTCTGCTCGTTCTATGGGTATTGAAGTAGTAGACTAGTCTACAATTATCACCTACCACAGTGATACAAAACTTTGTGGAAGAATTTATAGGAGAATTTGAAAATGAGCAAAAGATATAAACAATTAATCGAAAAGATCGATGTTACGAAAGCTTACACGGTTGAAGAAGCAAGTAAATCTATTAAGGATTTAAAAAGTGCTAAATTTGATGAAACTGTAGAAGTAGCCCTAAACTTAAACGTTGATCCGAGACATGCAGATCAAATGATTCGCGGTGCGGTTGTCCTTCCCCACGGTACAGGTAAAGTGGTGCGCGTTGCAGTATTTGCAAAGGGCGCTAAAGCTGATGAAGCAAAAGCAGCCGGTGCGGATATCGTAGGTACGGATGACCTAGTTGCGCAAATTAAAGAGGGCGTATTCAACTTCGACGTAGTCGTTGCTGCTCCCGATTGTATGGGTCTTGTCGGTCAAATCGGTCGTATTCTAGGGCCAAAAGGATTAATGCCAAACCCTAAAACTGGAACTGTTACTCCAGATGTTGCCAATGCAGTTAAAAACGTAAAAGGCGGGCAAGTTACTTTCCGTGTCGATAAAAAAGGTAACATTCATGCAGGAATCGGTAAAGTAAGTTTCGATTCCGAAAAAATTGCAGAGAATTTAGCTTCGTTTGTTAAAGCAATCAACAAACATAAACCTGCAACGGCAAAAGGTCGTTATATTAAAAATGCGGCTCTTTCTCTAACAATGAGTCCTGCTCTAAAATTAGACGTTATGGAACTCTTAGAGATGAAATAACGCTTAGCCTGCACATCGCAGGCTATAGTGATTTAACGGTGTTTTAAAGGGTAAAATACTGTTAAGTTACTAGCAAACTTTGGTAACTGCATTTTATGGACTGAAGATAACGGGGGCGCAAGCTTAATATCCTGTTTGAAGTATTGTCTGGAAAGGAGATATTCTATGACAAAAACACAAAAAGCTGAAATTATTGAAGTACTTTCTAGTGAATTCAAAGATGCTCAAGCCGTAATTTTTTGTGATTACAAAGGTTTGACTGTTGCTGATTTAGAAAGTTTGAGAAAAATGGCTCGTGCTAAAGAAGCAAAAGTGCAAGTTGTTAAAAATACTTTAGCAACGATCGCTCTTAAAAATGCTGATTTAACCGGTGTTGAGTTGAGAGATACAAACATTTTAGTTTGGGGTGCTGATTCTATTGCTACTGCAAAAGTAACATCTGACTTCGCAAAAACAAACGAAAAATTTGCTATCAAATCAGCGTATGTCGATCGTGAACCTGCCGATGCTGCGAAAGTTGAAGCATTTGCTAAACTTCCTGGTCGTGAAGAGTTGCTTGCAATGCTTGCTGCTACTTGGATGGCACCGATCACATGTTTCACAATCGGTTTGGATGCGTTAAGACAACAAAAAGAACAAGCGTAATCGCTTAAAAATTAAAAAAATAAAATACGGAGAAATACAATGGCTGTAACAAAACAAGATGTATTAGAGTTCATTTCAGGTCTTTCAGTTTTAGAATTAGCTGAATTAGTTAAAGAGTTCGAAGAAAAATTCGGCGTATCTGCACAACCTGTAGCGGTTGCCGGCGGTGCTGCTGCTCCTGCTGCTGCTGGAGAAGAGCAAACAGAGTTCAACGTTATCATCACTGATGCGGGTGACAAAAAAATCAACGTAATTAAAGTTGTACGTGCACTTACGGGTCTTGGACTAAAAGAAGCAAAAGATGCAACTGAAAACGTACCTTCAACTATCAAAGAAGGTGTTGATAAAGACACTGCTATGGATGCTAAAAAGCAACTTGAAGAAGCTGGTGCTAAAGTAGAAGTTAAATAATTTCAATTTCTCTTGTGTTTTAGGGACTTTCCCTAAAACATCTTATTTTGGGCGCTTTTAAAATATGAAATTGATCATATTTTAAAAGTGCCCTTATGTCGTTATAAGCACTGAAATACAAAAATCTATCTAGGGACGCCTGGATACGATACTTTCCCAATGTCAGATTGGGTTCTAATTAACAACTCATCGAGGTAGCCAATGTTAAACACTTTATACTCCGGAAATCGTCTTCGTGTAGACTTCTCTAAAACTCCTCAACAAATTGAAGTACCAAATCTTCTACAACTCCAACAAAGTTCCTACGATAACTTTCTTATGTTAGATGACAAAAACAGAGAGTCTAGTGGTATTGAAAACGTATTCCAATCAGTTTTCCCGATTCACGATACGCAAAACAGATTGACAGTCGAATACCTAGGAAGCGAAGTCGGTAAACCAAAATATACCGTCAGAGAATGTATGGAAAGAGGCTTGACGTATGCTGTTTCATTAAGAATGAAAACGCGTTTGGTTCTTTGGGATAGAGACGAAAATACAAAAGAAAAATTAGGCGTAAAAGATATTAAAGAGCAAAGTATTTTTGTTCGCGATATTCCTCTTATGACAGAGAGAACTTCTTTTATCATTAACGGTGTTGAAAGGGTTGTCGTTAACCAGCTACACAGATCACCGGGTGTAATCTTTAAAGAGGAAGAATCGGCTACGTCGGGCAGTAAATTGATTTACACGGGGCAAATCATCCCGGATCGCGGTTCATGGCTCTATTTCGAATACGATCCAAAAGATATTCTTTATATGAGAATCAATAAACGCCGTAAAGTACCTGTTACGATTATGTTCCGTGCGTTGGGTTACTCTAAACAAGACATTTTAAAACTTTTCTATCCGATCCAAACGATCAATATTGTAGATAATATGTTTACAATAAAATTCGATCCAAGCAATTACAGCTCTCGATTGAATTACGACCTCTACGATACAAGCGGAAAGCTATTGATAGGAAGCGGCAAACGTCTTTCTTTGAAAAAAGCTCAAAAGTTTATTGAAGACGGCGTGAACGAAGTTCAGTATCCTGTGGAGGTTCTTGCAGATCGTTATTTGGCGGAGCCTATTATCGATCCTGAAACGGGTGAGATCCTCTTTGATACAATGACACATATTGATGAGCTAAAACTCAAAAAAATGGCTGAGATCGGAGTAAAAAGCTTTAAAATCGCAAACGACCTTGCCGAAGGCGTCGATAGCTCGATTATCAACGCATTCAATGCAGATGCGGATTCGTTGAAACTTCTTAAACAAACAGAAGATATCGAAGATGAAAATGATCTTGCTGCTATTCGTATCTACAAAGTTATGAGACCGGGTGAGCCTGTAACAAAAGATGCTGCAAAAGCGTTTGTTAATCAGCTTTTCTTTGATCCTGAGAGATACGATTTGACAAAAGTCGGTCGTATGAAAATGAACCATAAGCTCGGTTTAGATATTCCTGAGTATATCACCGTGCTTACACACGAAGATATTATCAATTCCGTAAAATACGTAATCAAAGTTAAAAACGGTCAAGGTCATATCGACGATAGAGATCACTTAGGAAACCGTCGTATCCGTTCAATCGGTGAGCTTTTAGGGAACGAATTGCATAACGGATTGGTGAAGATGCAAAAAGCGATTCGCGATAAACTCTCAACGATGAGCGGTCCTATGAACGAGCTTATGCCACACGATTTAATCAACTCCAAAATGATCACGTCGACGATTATGGAGTTTTTCTCGGGCGGTCAGCTTTCTCAATTTATGGATCAGACGAACCCGCTTTCGGAAGTAACCCACAAACGTCGTTTATCGGCACTCGGAGAGGGCGGTCTCGTAAAAGAGAGAGCGGGCTTTGAAGTGCGTGACGTTCACCCGACGCATTACGGTCGTATCTGTCCGATTGAGACTCCCGAGGGGCAAAACATCGGTCTTATCAATACTTTGGCAACCTACTCGAAAGTAAATGAGCACGGATTTATTGAAGCGCCGTATAAAGTTATGAAAGAGGGCAAAGTAACCGATGAGATCGTTTACTTAACCGCAACTCAAGAAGAGGGCAAAATGATTGCTGCCGCTTCGAACAAACTTGGTAAAGACGGTCAATTCGTCAACAATATCGTAACCGTTAGAAAAGACGGTGAGATATTTATGCGCAATATTAACGAGTGTGAATATGCAGACCTTTCTTCCCACATGGTGGTCGGTGTTGCCGCATCGCTTATTCCATTCTTGGAGCACGATGATGCGAACCGCGCACTTATGGGATCAAACATGCAACGTCAAGCAGTACCGCTCTTAAAAGCGACTGCGCCTATCGTCGGTACGGGTGTTGAAAAGCTTGTTGCACGCGATTCTTGGGAATGTGTGAAAGCAAAGCGTGCGGGTGTCGTAGAGAAAGTAGATGCGAGACATATCTATGTGATGGGTGAGGAGGACGGAGAGATTTATATCGATTACTATCCGTTACAAAAGAACCTAAGAACAAATCAAAATACATCGTTTACACAAAAACCTATCGTCAACGTAGGTGATAAAGTGGCAAAAGGGCAGGTGATCGCCGACGGTCCGAACATGGATCAAGGGGAACTCGCTCTCGGTGTGAATGCTATGGTTGCCTTCATGCCATGGAACGGATATAACTACGAGGATGCTATCGTTATCTCCGAACGCATGATCCGTAAGGATGCTTTTACCTCCGTACACATCTACGAAAAAGAGGTTGAAGCAAGAGAACTTAAACACGGTGTAGAAGAGATTACTCGTGATATTCCCAACGTCAGAGACGAAGACCTTGCCCACCTTGATGAAAGCGGTATCGTAAAAATCGGTACCTATGTCAAAGGGGGTATGATCCTTGTCGGAAAAGTTTCCCCTAAGGGCGAGGTAAAACCGACTCCGGAAGAGAGACTTTTACGCGCTATTTTCGGTGAAAAAGCAGGGCATGTTATCAATAAATCTATGTATTGTCCGCCGAGTATGGAGGGTGTCGTCGTAGATATTAAAATATTCACGAAAAAAGGGTACGACAAAGATCCTCGTGCCCTTGAACTTGAAAAAGAAGAACGCGATTATTTAGAGCGTGAACATTATGATCGCCTTTTGATGATCGATAAAGAGGAGATGCTTCGCGTAACGAAACTCTTAACAAAAGAGCCTTTAAATGCTGCTATTAAAGTAGGAGATACCGAGTATAAAGCGGGTGATATAATTGACGGTAAAGATCTTGTTGAAGTGAATCGTTTTGCGATGAACTCAATCGTCAAATGTTTTAGCGAAGAGATTCAAGCAGAGTACAACAAAACAAAAAATTATTTCCAAAAACAAAAGAGAATTTTCCGTGACGAACACGAAGAGAAACTCTCTATTTTAGAAAAAGACGACATCCTTCCAAATGGCGTCGTGAAGTACGTTAAGATATACATTGCAACCAAACGTCACCTTAAAGTGGGTGATAAAATGGCAGGACGCCATGGAAACAAAGGTATCGTTTCTATCATCGTTCCCGAAGTCGACATGCCATACATGGAAGACGGAAGAAGCGTAGATATTTGTCTCAACCCGCTAGGGGTACCTTCTCGTATGAATATCGGGCAAATCTTAGAGATGCACCTTGGTATGGCAGGACGCGAACTCGGGCATCAGATTCAAGAACAATTCGATGCAAAACAAAAAGATTTCATCGAGTCGCTCCGTGCGAAAATGATTGAAGTAGCGGACGTAGCGGGAATGATGAACGCTGCAAAAGTGATCGGCGAGATGGAAAACGAAAAGCTTTTAAAATATGCTCGCGACTGGGCAAACGGCGTGAAGTTTGCTTCTCCGATTTTCGAAGGTGTCGATGCGCAAGAATTTGATCAACTTTTCAAGTTGGCAAAAATGGATAGCGACGGGAAAACAGTTTTATTTGATGGTAAAACGGGTGAGCAAATCAAAGAGCGTGTTAACGTAGGATATATGTATGTTCTTAAGTTACACCACTTGGTTGATGAGAAAATCCATGCTCGTTCAACTGGACCATACTCTCTCGTTACGCAACAACCTGTCGGAGGAAAAGCACTTTTCGGTGGACAAAGATTCGGGGAGATGGAGGTTTGGGCACTTGAAGCCTACGGAGCTTCGGCAGTACTCAAAGAGATGTTGACAATCAAATCGGATGACGTAGAGGGACGTGTACGTGCTTACAAAGCATTGACAAAAGGTGAACTGGTGCCTGCTTCGGGAATTCCTGAAACATTGTTCGTTTTAACAAAAGAGCTTCAATCCCTAGCTCTTGACATAGAGATTTTTGACGAGGTAGAAGATAATGAGTAAATTAGTACCTATAGAAGTAAGAGAAGACAATAGACCGCAAGATATCAAACAGATTCAATTCCGTTTGGCATCTCCTGAAAAAGTGATGTCGTGGAGTCACGGAGAGGTTAAAAAACCTGAGACGATCAACTACCGTACACTTAAACCGGAACGAGACGGGCTTTTCTGTGCAAAAATTTTCGGTCCCGTAAGAGATTACGAATGTCTTTGCGGAAAATACAAAAAAATGCGCTATAAGGGCGTTATTTGTGAAAAATGTGGCGTTGAAGTCACCGCAACGAAAGTGCGCCGTATCCGTATGGGGCATATCGAACTTGTTACTCCCGTAGCACATATTTGGTATGTAAGCTCATTACCTTCACGTATCGGTACTCTCTTAGGTATCAAAATGAAAGACCTCGAGCGCGTATTATATTACGAAGCTTATATCGTTGAATCTGGCGGAGAGGCGTATTACGATGCGGAGGGGAAAACTCCTGTATTAAAATACGACGTTCTTAACGAAGAGCAGTACCGCACTTTGGCGCAAAGATTCGGTGAATTAGGATTCAAAGCTCGTATGGGTGGAGAGGTCGTACGCGATCTATTGGATTCGATCGACCTTGTAGAGTTGTTTACGTCCCTTAAAGAAGAGATTGAAAATACGAATTCCGAAGCAAAAACAAAAATTATTGCAAAAAGATTAAAAGTTATCGAGTCTTTCTTAAATTCAGGAAACAACCCTGCGTGGATGATGCTGACTGTTTTACCTGTTTTACCGCCTGATCTGCGTCCTCTTGTATCATTAGACGGAGGGAAGTTTGCGGTTTCCGACGTAAACGACCTTTATCGCCGTGTTATCAACAGAAACCAAAGGTTAAAACGCCTCGTAGAACTTGAAGCGCCTGAAATTATCGTAAGAAACGAAAAACGTATGCTTCAAGAGTCGGTGGACGCTCTTTTTGACAACGGTCGCCGTGCCAATGCCGTCAAAGGCGCAAACAAACGTCCGTTAAAATCTTTGAGTGAAATTATCAAAGGGAAGCAAGGGCGTTTCCGTCAAAACCTTCTAGGGAAACGTGTTGACTTCTCCGGACGTTCCGTTATCGTCGTAGGTCCTTCGTTAAGAATGGATGAGTGTGGATTACCGAAAAAAATGGCTCTTGAATTGTTCAAGCCGCATTTGATCGCAAAACTTGAAGAAAAAGGGTACGCGACAACCGTAAAAGCGGCAAAAAACATGATCGAAGA